>CALFOF010000179.1 GCA_937919075.1 uncultured Cyanobium sp.
ACGATCAACGCAAATCCGAATACCGGCTGCACTGCACCGGCCTGAGCGCTGCCGGCCACGGCAACAGCCCGGCGCCCCTGCTGGATCTCTCGCTCGGCTCCACCGATCTGCCGCCGCCGCCGCAGGCGCTGGCGGCCATAGCGGCGGCGCTCACGCGCCCCGACAGCGCCTCCTATTGCCTGCACGCCTCCACGCGTCCGTTCCGGGAAGCGGCCGCCGCCTGGGCCCGGCGCCGCTTCGATGTGGCCGTCGATCCCGACACCGAGGTGCTGCTGCTGGTGGGGTCCCAGGAAGGCACCGCCCACCTGCCTCTGGCCGTACTCAACCCGGGCGACCGCGCCCTGCTGCTGGATCCCTACTACCCCTCCCATCGCGGCGGGCTGGAGCTGGCAGGTGCACGGCCCCTGCTGCTGCCTCTGGAGGCCGAGCAGGGCTGGCGACCACCGTTTGAGGGGGTGCCGTCCACGCAGTGGGAGCAGCTCAAGCTGATGGTGCTCGGCTACCCGCACAACCCCACCGCCACCACCGGCGAGCAGGCCTGGCTGGAGGAAGCCGCCGCTCGTGCGGTGCAGCACGGCATCGTGTTCGCCCACGACAACCCCTACGTGGACCTGGCCCTGGAGGGCGAGGCACCTGCCTTGTTGCGCAGTCCGCACTGGCGCCAGTGCGGGATCGAGTTCTTCTCGCTCTCCAAGAGCTGGTGCCTGGGCGGCTTCCGGCTGGCCTTCGCCATCGGGGCCGCGCCCCTGATCGCCGCCCTGCGCCAGGTCAAGGGGGTGGTCGATTTCAACCAGTCGCTGGCGCTGCAGGCCGGGGCCATCGCCGCCCTGGAGTTGGCGCCGCACTGGCCGCAGCAGCTGCGGGCCACCTACCGGGAGCGCCGCGACCGCATGACGGCGGCGCTCGAGGCGCAGGGCTGGCGGGTGCGGCGGCCGTCGATGGCCCTCTACCTCTGGCTGGAACTGCCGCCTGTGGCCAATGCCATGGGCTCGGAAGCGTTCTGCGCGGCTCTGCTGAAGGGCAGCGGTGTGGCGCTCACCCCTGGCAACGGCTTCGGCGACGGCGGCGAGGGGTGGGTGCGGCTGGCACTGGTTCATCCGGCGGCGGAACTGGACGCCGGTGCGGTGCGGATCGGGAACTGGCTGCGTTCGCTTTCCGGGTGACGCGGCCCCTGCCCGGCCGCCCCGGCCGATGAACGGCCGCATCGCCGCCGCCAGGCGCGAGCTGCTGCTGCGGGAGGGGCCCCTGGCTCCGCCTCTGCCCTGGAGGCTGGCCGTGGTGCCGGTGTGCGGAAGCACCGAACGGTTGCTCGATCAGCGGCAGACAGGGACGGCCCCTGGGCCGGTGGCGCTACTGGCGGAGCGGCAGCGCTTCGGCCATGGCCAGCAAGGCCGTCCGTGGGCCTCGCCCCGCGGTGGAGTGTGGATGAGTGCGGCGCTGCCATGGCCGCCGCAGGGGGCTTCCCTCGCCCTGGCGGCGGCCGTGGGGCTGGCGCTCCAGCTGGAGGCGCTCGGCCTGGCGCCCACGCTCAAATGGCCCAACGATCTGCTGCTCTACGACCGCAAGGTGGCGGGGTTGCTACCGCGGCTGCGCCTGCGCGGCGGCTCCATTCAGGCGGCCCGGGTGGGGATCGGACTCAACGGGGAAAACCCGGCGCCGGCCGGGGCGATCAATGTCCGGCAGGCACTGGCGCTCAGCGGCCATCGCCGCCGGCAGGGCGCTGATGCCATCCGCCTGGCGGCCCGCGTGCTGCTGGCGCTCGATTGGGCCGCGGCGGCAGCCGCTGAGCCGGAGCGGGTGTGGCACGAAGCCAACGCGCGTCTGCACGGCCATGGCCGAGCCATGCTGTGGCAAGGAGAGTCCTGGATGGTGGCCGGGCTGGCCCGTGACGGCGGGCTGGAGCTGAGGCGCGGCGCCGAGCGCACTGTGGTTCGGCGCCGTTTCCAAGACCTGACGTCCCAGGCTGCCTAAGCTGAGCACGCACTTTTACCGCCTGGTGTGAACCGCCTTCGTCACCTGCCGGTGCTCGCGATCGGACTGGCCTCTGTGATCGGAGCGCCGCTCGCCCTCGCTGAGCTGCGCGATGCCGCGGCCGGTGCTGCACCCGCGCCGATGCCAGCACCCACTGCGCCCCTACCCGCAGACGCCCCAGCGGCAGTGCCGCAGGCGCTCACCCCACCAGTGCCCCCTCTGGTTCCCCCGGCAGGCACCAGCGAGCCGGCCACCCAGCCGCTGCGCCCCAACCTGCAACGCTCCCAGACCCCGGCGCTGTCGTTCGATCAGGTGCTGGATCGCTTCGAACGTGAGGGAGTGGTGACACCGGCGGAACGGCAGCGGGCACGCCTCGGCGCCGTGGTGCGGCCAGAAAACCTGCCCGCCCATCGCCAGGCCTGTCGCGAGGGCGCCCTCTCCCCCACCGAATGCCGCGGCGTGGTGGTGCGCTGGCCCGGCAATGACGCGCTCACAGGCCCCGGCGGGCTGCTTTCCGATGGCACATACACCACTGCTGGGCCCGGAGGGATGCCGCTGGCACCGATCACTGTGCCCGTTTCGGCACTGCTGGCCGGCCAGGGGGGCAACTTCAGCCTTGCCAGCGTGTTTCGCATCACCCCCAGGCCCGCGCCGCTGCTGGGCAACGGCAACCGCAGCCTGCTGTTTCCGCTGATCGGCTCGGCCATCACCACCAGCGAATTCGGCTGGCGGCTGCACCCGGTGATCGGCAGCTGGCTGATGCATGCGGGCCGGGATCTGGCGGCGCCGGAGGGCACCCCGGTGGTGGCGGCCCTGGCCGGACGGGTGGTGAGCAGTGGCCTGGCCGGCGGCTACGGCCTGGCGGTGGAGGTGGAGCATGAGCGTCCCCTGCGCCGTACCCTCTACGGCCACCTCTCCGAACTCTTCGTCAAGGAAGGGGAGTGGGTGGCCCAGGGCGAAGTGATCGGGCGGGTGGGCAGCACCGGGCTGAGCACAGGTCCTCACCTTCACTTCGAGCTGCGCCAGCCGGCCAACGGCGGCTGGGTGGCGGTGGAGCCGGGCGAGTTTGACCCCGGCCGTCAACTGCTGGGCGGCAGCGATGCGATCGCCCTGCTGATGGGCCAGTTGCTCGACACCCTCGAGCGGCCGAGCGCAGCGGCAGCCGGCGACAGAACAGGGCCCGGCTAAGCGAAGGCGTCGTCGAGGCGGCCGTCGCGGAAGTGCACGATGCGATCGGCACGCGCGGCCACTTCGTCTTCGTGGGTGACCATGACCACGGTCATGCCCTCCTGGTGGAGCTGATCGAAGATCTCCAGCACCTCCTGGGTGGTCTGGGAATCCAGTGCGCCGGTGGGTTCGTCGGCCAGCAGCAGGGCCGGCCGGTTGATGATCGCCCGCGCGATCGCCACGCGCTGCTGCTGGCCGCCGGAGAGCTGGTTGGGCTTGTTCTGCAGGCGATGGCCGAGTCCGACGCGTTCGAGGGCCTCGATGCCGAGTTGCCGGCGCTGATCTGCAGAGATGCCGGCATAGATCATCGGCAACATCACGTTGTCGATCGCACTCATGTGCGCCAGCAGATGAAACTGCTGGAACACGAAACCCAGCTTGCGGTTGCGTAGATCGGCCAGCTCGTCATCGTCGAGATCTTCGACCGCCGATCCACTGAGCCGGTAGTGGCCGGAGGTGGGGCGATCAAGGCAGCCGATGATGTTCATCGCCGTGCTCTTACCCGAACCGGAAGCCCCCATCACGGCCAGATAATCACCTTCGATCACGGTGAGGCTGAGCTCATCGAGGGCGCGGACTTCGGTGTCACCGGAGCCGTAGATCTTGCTAACGCGATCGAGCATCGCCACCGGCTCATGGATCCGGGGCCGTGAGATCTCCGCCTGGGCAGACACTGTCATCCCAGGATGGCGGGAGTGGGGGGAACGGGCGACGCGGCGATGGCGGTGGCTTCACGGGCGGCGGAAGAGGCGATCGCTTGCTGGAGCATCGGCGTACCGGTGACGGCACCGTTGGCCCAGGTGAACAGCGGATTGGAGAGCACCCCACCCACGGCCGTGACCAGCACACAGGCCACCAGGGCAGTACGCAGCGTGCCCATGC
>CALFOF010000180.1 GCA_937919075.1 uncultured Cyanobium sp.
ACCTCTGGGCGCTCACCGCCTGCGGCGCCGATGTGGTGCTCTGCGGCCCCACCACGCTGCTGCCCGATGCTTTCGCCGCCTTCGTGCAGGCACCGCCGCCGGGTCAGGCACACGATCCGGTGGAGCGGCGCGGCACGGTCTGCATCTTGCGTCAGCTGGAGGAGGCCCTGCCGGGCGCCGATGCGGTGATGACCCTGCGCCTGCAGCAGGAGCGCATGCACCAGCACCTGCTTACCAGCCTCGACACCTACCACTGCCAGTACGGCATCAGCCACCAGCGGCTGGAGCTCTGCGGCAAGCCGGTGCCGGTGCTGCATCCGGGCCCGGTGAACCGCGGTGTGGAGCTGAGCGGTGCGCTGCTGGATGATCCCAGCCGCTGCCTGGTGGAAGAGCAGGTGCGCAACGGCATTCCGATCCGGATGGCGTTGCTGTATCTGCTGGCGGCGGCCGAACCCGACCCGTTCACAGCAGCTTGAAGCCATCCAGCAGCAGGCCGTAGAGGAAGCCGGTGCGGGCAGCATCGATCAGCTGCAGGGTGAGGCGGTCACCGCTCTGTTGCAGCAGGGCGCGGCGGGTGCGCACCGACAACTCCATCAGCGCCACGCAGGCCAGGGCGGCGATCGGGTCGAGGTAGGAGATGGCGCCGGTGACCATGCCCACCGTGCCCCCCATGAAGAAGCCGCCCAGCAGGGTGATCACCTGCAAAGAGAGCCGGCGCCAGGGGTTGTCGGCCCAGAGCTGCAGCCGGTCACCAGCCAGACCGATCTGGCGGTGAAGCCTGGTCTGCTGCAGGCGGGTCACGGAAGAGGGTGGCAGGAGCAACGGCTGGCGATCCCCATCACCTGGCCCGAACAACCGCCAAACACTTTTTACACCATTTCTGGTGTGGGGGATACCCCCAAACGCCATCCATAGGGGATTGAAATAAAAAGGCCCGGGCTCTGCCCGGGCCAGTGGGATGGGAACGGACTCACAAAACCGATGGCTTTGCGTCCTGGCAAGACGCACCCTTTGCCGGTGCTGTCAAGGGGCCGGCAGCCTCAGCCGTCGCTGTCCTTGTTCTTGCGGGCGCCCTTGCCTTCCAGCAATTCGAGCAGGGCTTCCATCTGTGCCATCACGCCGCGCACTTCGCCGGCCTCGGGCAGCAGGCCGTCTTCCATGACGCCTTGGTGCATTTCGCGCAATTCCTGACGGATGTAGCGCAGATGGCTGACGACCTGTTCTCGCTTTGACTGCGACATGGAGGCGGGAGGCAGGATGCTGACCTCCCTTTTACCCTATCGACCACCCCTTTCCCGCTGGCCAGGCAATGGCTGCGGCGGTACGGGACCCGAGAGCGATGCAGGTTGCAGTGGCGTCGGCGCGGTCAGCGGCGCGCGAACCGCGCCCGGGCTTCGTCATAGAAGGCCAGATCGATGGCGCTGAGCTGCGCCTCCTGCGCCATCGCTTCGATCCGCCGCCGCACGGCGGGGCGCACGAAGAAGGGCACTTCCTTCAGCTTCTGCTCGGCGTCGCTGGTCCAGTCCATGGTTCAGGTGGGTCGTTGGAGGGGATGGGGCTACCGGGAGGCCCGTCGCAAAGGCAACAGGCCCGCGGCAACCGGTTTGCAAGAGTGGGCGGATCGGATGCCCCCAGCGTGCAGTTTCACGGAAGCCTGGACGAGCTCAAGTCCATCGTCACCAGCCTCGACCATCCCGGTCACTGGGAGCACAAGGGGGTCTATGAACTGTTCGTCTTCGACGAAAAGCACACCAACCTG
The DNA here is from genome assembly GCA_937919075.1 of uncultured Cyanobium sp. Lineage (GTDB taxonomy): Bacteria > Cyanobacteriota > Cyanobacteriia > PCC-6307 > Cyanobiaceae > MW101C3. The sequence continues at coordinate 1,760 of CALFOF010000180.1, forward strand.
CGGCTCAACTGGTGGCCCGAAAGCGGCGCCCTCACCCTCGTGGGTGATCCCGCCGACCGTGACACCTTCCAGGCTGCCCTCGCGGGCTTGCTGGGCGGCAGTGGTCGCTGAGCGGTAGAAGTTCGGCGCCAGCAGTGGAAGTGAATCCTTTTCCTATCTTCACGATGGGCCATCGCCACCACCAGAACCATCAAGCGCTGATCTTCCAGCCGGCACAACAGCTAGAAGTGGCCTGCCCAGTAACGCCAGATCCCTGAGAGGTTTGCGGTCAGACGCTTACCTCTTTGTCGTGGATCGGAACATTCGTCCAGAGGTGATCTCAGGGACTTGGTCATCCTGCTGCCGGCCTGGCTCTCCAGCGTCTGCCGCTGCCGTTCTGCTGGAGGTGTGAACTCAACCCTCCAGCCCACGACGGCTCGCCACGTCTTTCAAGGCGATCGCCCACTCTCCCGGACGCGCTGGCCAGCCGAGCACGCTGCGTTTCTTGGCCGCTGGCGGACCTCAGCGAAGAGCCGGAGCGTGTACCCCGACGGCTCGCGCCACCCACCTACACCGGCGCCGGGTTGATCAAGTAGCAGCGCTGGCGTTTTTGCGGAGGTGGAGAACTGGATCGGTACCCGACCTCGTACTCAGGTTCTGCACCAAGGTGAGCCTGGAAGACCTCTTGAGGCTCCTGAAATCCAGTCACCGACTGGGAAAACCTGGGCTCACATGGAGAATAGGGGAGACGATGGAAAGCAGTGAGAACGACTGAGACCCGTTGCTGTAACTGGGCATTGCTCTCGCTGTCTGAGTCCCTTCTGCACCCAAACTGCACCCAAATCTGCACCCATCAGCCGGGCAGGTTCTCCACCTTCCGTCATGT
>CALFOF010000181.1 GCA_937919075.1 uncultured Cyanobium sp.
CACCGATCTCACCAATGTGAGCGTCGCCGACACCCTGCAACGGATCGAGTCGTTGATGGGGGTCGGGGAGGCGGAAGGGGCGGAACCCCTGCTCAATCCCCGCCAGATCCAGATCGGCGATCTGGTGCTGCGTGAGATCCGCATGCGCCTGCGTTTCCTGCTGGATGTGGGCCTCGATTACCTCAGCCTCGACCGCCCAGCCATGACCCTCTCCGGCGGGGAGGCCCAGCGCATTCGTCTCGCCACCCAGATCGGGGCTGGGCTCACCGGGGTGCTTTACGTGCTGGATGAACCCAGCATCGGGCTGCACCAGCGCGACAACGACCGCCTGCTCAACACACTGTTCCGGCTCCGCGACCTGGGCAACACCTTGATCGTGGTCGAACATGACGAGGACACGATCCGAGCTGCCGACCACTTGGTGGACATCGGCCCGGGCGCTGGCGTGCACGGCGGCCGCATCGTGGCCGAGGGAACACTCGAGAACCTGCTCGAAGCAGAAGAATCGCTCACGGGGGCCTACCTGAGTGGGCGGCTCTCGATTCCGACCCCGCCTGAACGGCGCACCAGCAGCAGCCGCAAGCTCTCGCTGCTGAATTGCTCCCGCAACAACCTCCAGGGGCTCGACGTCGACATTCCCCTCGGCCGCCTGGTGGCGATCACCGGGGTGAGTGGCAGCGGCAAGAGCACCTTGATCAACGAGTTGCTCCACCCGGCGCTCGAGCACAAGCTGGGCATGAAGGTGCCGTTCCCGGCCGGCCTCGATGAACTGCGGGGCATCCAGTCGGTCGACAAGGTGATTGTGATCGATCAGAGCCCGATCGGCCGCACACCCCGCTCCAACCCCGCCACCTACACCGGCGCCTTTGACCCGATCCGCCAGGTGTTCGCCGCCACGGTGGAGGCCAAAGCGCGCGGCTATCAGGTGGGCCAGTTCAGCTTCAACGTCAAAGGCGGGCGCTGTGAGGCCTGCAGTGGGCAGGGCGTGAATGTGATCGAGATGAATTTCCTGCCTGATGTGTATGTGCAGTGTGATGTCTGCAAGGGGGCGCGCTACAACCGCGAAACGCTTCAGGTGACGTACAAGGGCCACACGATTGCCGATGTGCTGCAGATGACGGTGGAGCAGGCCGCCGATGTCTTCAGTGCCATTCCCCAGGCGGCGGATCGGCTGCGCACCTTGGTGGATGTGGGACTGGGTTACATCAAGCTGGGCCAGCCGGCTCCCACCCTCTCCGGCGGTGAAGCCCAGCGGGTGAAGTTGGCCACCGAACTCTCAAAGCGGGCCACCGGCAAAACCCTCTATCTGATCGATGAACCCACCACCGGTCTGAGCTTCTACGACGTGCACAAGCTGATGGATGTGATGCAGCGCCTTGTGGACAAGGGCAATTCGATCGTGGTGATCGAACACAACCTTGATGTGATCCGCTGTGCGGACTGGCTGGTTGATCTGGGCCCCGAGGGCGGCAACAAAGGAGGGGAGATCGTGGTGGCCGGCACGCCTGAGCAGGTGGCGGAGCATCCCACCAGCCACACGGGCCGCTACCTCCAGCAGGTGCTGGCTCAGCATCCACCGGAAGCCATTTCGGCCTGAAGCCATCACCACCAACCGAGGGGTGGCCGGTGGGAGGGGATCATGGAGGCATCACCGCTCCAACGTCGTGGCTCAGCGTCGATTCAAGCCGGCGGGAATCGCCCTTCTAACCGTGGCCGGGTTGGTGGGAGGCCTCACCCTGGCCCCCTCCCGCACCCAGGCGCTGGAGCGGGTGCAGATGCGGCTGCCCCTGCTGGAAACCGATTTCACGGTGGAGCTCAACGAGCTCAGCAACCCCGCCAACCTGTTGGCCGGCAACAGCGACCTGGCTGAGCTGGATCGGGCCACCGATGGAGCGGTGGGCCGGAAGTTCGTGGAGCTGTTCAATGCTCCGCTGCCGCTGCAGGTGACGGCCGTGGTCGATACCTCCGCGAGCTCGCCCCTGCTCAACCAGGCCCTGTTGCTGGTGTCGGCGCTCGGCGGCATCGACGGACTGCCGGAGCCGTTCACCGGAGAGGATCTTTCCCGGGTCCTGGACCAGGCAGCGGCCCAGGGTCCGCTCACCATGCTCACCGTGCTGCGGGCCCTGCCCGGCCGTACGGCCACGATCGACCTGGGCCGGGCGGTGTTCGCCGTGCAGCGGCTGGCACGCCAGCAGCGGCCTGCGGACGCGCTGCTGGCGTCGCGGCCAGCTGCTGGGGAGGATCCTGCCCTGCGCGGACAAGGCCCACTGGCCATGCAGCGCGCTGAGCTGACCACCCCTATTTCCTATCGCCCCGAGCCGTTGTCGGTGGTGGTGATCCGGCCCACCACGGGCGCCAATAACCGCCTGGTGGTGATCTCCCACGGGCTCTGGGACGGCCCGGAGAGCTTTGAGGGTTGGGGCCGCCATCTGGCCAGCCATGGCTACACCGTGCTCCTGCCCCGCCATCCCGGCAGCGACCGGCAGCAGCAGAGCGCGATGCTGTCCGGCAAGGCACCGCCTCCAGGCCCAGAGGAACTACGCCTGCGGCCCCTTGATGTGAGTGCCGTGATCGATGCTGCCGCTGCCGGCGGTCTGGGCCTGCCGCCCGGCATCCGCAGCGATTCGGTGGTGGCCATGGGCCAGTCGTGGGGTGGGACCACCGTGCTGCAGCTGGCTGGCGCCAAGCCCAGCGACACCCTCCTGAGCGAGTTCTGCAACGATCCCTTCGACCCTGCTCGAAACCTCAGCTGGGTCCTGCAGTGCAGCTTCCTCACCTCCGCAAACACCGCAGCGCTGGCGGATCCCCGCATCAAGGCGGTGGTGGCGGTCAGTCCGCCGATGTCTTTGCTGTTTGCCGCCGGTGCGGCCCAGGGCGTCTCCAGCCGTGTGCTGCTGGTGAGCGGCAGCCGCGACTGGGTGGTGCCCCCCGGCCCCGAGGCGATCACGCCAATGAGCCTGGAGGCGCGTAATGCAGGCGGTGGCCACAGCCTGGTGCTGGCCAAAGGCGGTGATCACTTCAACCTCGGCTCCACCTACGACGCCGGTGGTGGGGCGCTGCGCGGGCTGATCCTGGCCTGGACGAATGCCGCCTATGCGGCCGGACCTGAGGTCGCGCCGCGCTCCGGTGCACCGGGGCTGCTGCCACCAGAGGGTTGGGGCGACAGCGCGATCCCCCTGGTGGACGTGAGTGGGGCGCTGCGTTGAGGCACCGCCGGCGACCCGTTCGCTGCAGCCCTCAGAAGGCGGGCAACTCCGGCTCTCTGGCGGGATCGGGATAGTTGGTATTCACGTCCGGCATCCAGTAGCTCAGGTCGTCCTGCCAGAACAGACGCCCCGCCAGCCGGCTGGTGCTGAGCTTGCTGGAGCCCATGCTGGAAAGCAGGGCGCCCAACTCCACAGCGGTGAGATCGGTTCTCACGTTCTCACTGGCCAGCTGGATCAACGCCGGATACTGGGCCACCGTGCCGGGCTGAGCCAACTTGCGGAACACCTCGCGCAGCACCAGTTGCTGACGTTCCATTCGGCCGAGATCGCCCATTTCATCGTTGCGATAGCGCAGGAAGCCCTCCAGGGCTTCCCCCTTCAGCACCTGCACGCCTGGGTAAAGATCGATGTAGAGGTCCTGGCGGCTGTCGGTGTAATACATCCGCTTGGGCACATCCACTTCCACGCCGCCCAGAGCATCGGCCAGCTTCTGCACGGCATCGAGGTTGATCAGCACATAGCGATCGACAGGGATACCAAGCAAGCGCGATACCTGCGACTTCGCTTCCTCCACCCCGCCCACCGCATAGAGGGCATTGGCCTTGAGCACGCCATATCGGTCAGTCTCGATGAAGGTGTCGCGCGGGACCTGGGTCAGCCGGGTGCTGCCGTCCACCACCTCCACGGTGAACATCACATCGGTGTTGGCGGCCACGTGATCGGTGCCCAACACCAAAATGCGGTGCTGGTTGAGGCCGAGAGGTGCCACCAGGCCGCTGACCGATGGCGCCGCCTTCATAAGCCCGGCCATCAAGGAGCCCAGCAGCTGGGGCAGGGGTCCGGTGACCAGCAGGCTCAGGCCCACTCCGCAGGCCAGGCCGAGCAGCACAGAAGGGGGATGCAGGGAGCGGCGGCGTGGCCCCTTGCCACCAGCCGTTTTCCTGCTGGAGCCTTCCCCTGATGACACTTCAGGCACCGAGCGATCCCGGGACGCCACGCTTGAATCCGTCGCCGCCCCACGGCCTTGCACCCGGGCTGTGACGGACAAAGAGCGGCGAGGGGACGGGGCCTTGGTCATAAAGGGTTGCGATGCCCGCACCATAAAACCCATTCCCGTGCCTGGCCAGGTCAGGGCCCCGCCACCACGCCCACCCGGGCGGCGGCCCGGTCGGCCCGCTCCCGTGCCTCGCCCAGATCGGTGCCGCGGGCCAACGCCACCCCCATGCGCCGGTGAGGCCGGGCCTCTGGCTTGCCGAACAGCAGCACCGTGGTGTCGGGTTCGGCCAGGGCCGCCGCCACGCCCGTGTAGGCCACGCTGCTGAGGTGCTCGCCGGCCAGGATCACCCGGCTGGCGGCGGGGCCGGTGGACTCGATGGTGGGAATCGGCAGCCCCAGCACGGCACGCAGGTGCAGCTCAAACTCGCTGAGGTTCTGGCCGGCCAGCGTCACCAGGCCGGTGTCATGTGGCCGGGGCGAGAGTTCCGAGAACACCACTTCGCCGGGCTCGGTGGCACCGGCGGCACCGGTGAGGAAGAACTCCACGCCGAACAGGCCGGCACCACCCAGGTGATCGGTGACCTTCAAGGCCATGGCCTGGGCAGCCTCCAGCTGGGCCGGGGCGAGGTTGGCGGGCTGCCAGCTGCACTGGTAGTCGCCCCGTTCCTGCACATGGCCGATCGGTGGGCAGAACAGGGTGGGGCCGTTCCACTGCCGCACTGTGAGCAGGGTGATCTCCTGCTCGAACCGCAGGAACTCCTCCACGATCACCCGCGCGCCGGCGCCACGCGCGCCCGCCAGTGCGGCCTCCCAGGCCGCCGCGATGCCATCGGGGCCGTGCACCACGCTCTGCCCCTTGCCCGAGGAACTCATCACCGGTTTCACCACCACGGGCCAACCGAGCGGCGCGGCGGCGGCGGCCAGTTCCTCGGCGCTGCCGGCGTAGGCGAAGTGGGCGGTGCGCAGGCCGAGGGTGCCGGCGGCCAGATCCCGGATGCGGTCACGGTTCATGGTCACCGCTGTGGCCCGCGCGGTGGGAATCACGGTGACGCCTTCCGCCTCCAGCTCGGCGAGGGCATCCACCGCCAGGGCTTCAATCTCCGGAATCACCAGATCCGGCCGGTGGCGCCGCACCACGGCCAGCAGTGCCGCGGGATCGGTCATGGGGATCACCTCCGCCGCATCGGCCACTTGCATGGCGGGCGCACCCGCGTAGCGGTCGACGGCGATCACGCGGCAACCGAGGCGCTGGGCGGCGATGGCCACCTCCTTACCCAGCTCACCGCTGCCCAGCAGCATCAAGGTGCGAGGGAACGTGGGCGCCGTCATCACGAGGGGGCAGATGGCATCAATCCTGCTCCCTTGCTGGGCCCTGCTAGAAGAGCACTGTGTTGGCGCCCTGCCTGCCTTGATCGTCTCGCCTGTCGTTCTGGCCTTCGCTTCCACCGGGGATGGCGTTGCCGGCCTGCCGTTCGGATGGACGATCGACGGACTGCAGAACAGCGTGCTGATCTACCTCGGCCTCTCTTCCTTGGCGTTCGTGATCGTGTGGTTGGTGGGTTTCCTGCGCCGCTCCTGAACGCCTCGATCAGGAATCGGCGATCAGGTCGAGCTGGCGCACCGGCGGCTCCTCGCTCACGAAACCGTAGGCCTCGAACACCTGCTCATCGGCGTGGGTGATGTGCTGGCCGTCGCTGTGGCGCTCCAGCCGGAAGCCTTCCTCTGCCATGCGCCGCATCAGCCCGGCGGCTTCCTCGAAGCGGGCCGCCATCGCCTCGAGGCTGGCGCAATCGGCCGTCAGGCCCGTTTCCTTCCAGGTGAAGTAAGCCAAGGCAACGCTCGCAATGCGGGAAATGAACGCGGGGGGTGGGGCCCACTCTCTCGATTCTGGTGATCTCTGGCGCGCGGCGCAGCGCTCAGGGCAGCAGCAGCAGCAGGCCGATCAGCACCAGAGCCACGCTCACAAGCCAGAACCCCACCACGACCCGCTGTTCTGGGTTGCCCGCCAGTTCGAAATGGTGGTGCAGCGGCGCCATGCGGAACAATCGCTTGCCCTGTCCATCGGGGCCCTTGGTGGCTTTGAACACCCACACCTGCAGGATCACCGACAACGACTCGGCCACGAACACCCCGCCCATCAGCAGCAGGGGCCAGAGGCTGTCGGTGAGCAGGGCCACCGCCGTGAGCGCCGCCCCCATCGCCAGCGAGCCGGTGTCGCCCATGAAGACACGGGCGGGGTGGCGGTTGTGGCCCAGGAAGCCCAGCCAGGCGCCCGCCATCGCCGCGCAGAAGCCGGCCATGGCGGGGTCGCCGTTGTGGCCGCGCAGCATCAGCTGCAGAGCGAAGCCGGTGAACACCACAGCACCGCAGCCCGCCGCCAGCCCATCGAGGCCGTCGGTGAGGTTGGTGGCATTGCTTTCGGCCAGGAACACAAACAGGCCCAGGGGCAGCAGCAACAGGCCCAGCGGCAGCACCCAGCCGAACGGCAGGCCCACATCGCCGCTGAACCAGCCGCGCCAGCTGCCCCAGGCCAGGAACAGCACCGCCGCCAGCCCTTGCAGCAGCAGCTTTCCCTTCGGGGTCAGCCCGGTGTTGGTGCGGCGGGTGAGGCTGCGCCAATCGTCGAAGCCGCCGATCGCCAGGAAGGCGAGAGTGATGGCGGCCACCGCAAGCAGGCGCTCATCGGCGGGAGCGATCAAGCCGCCCACGATCACCCCCACCGGTACCACCAGCAGACCGCCCATCGTGGGGGTGCCAGCCTTGCTGAGGTGGCCCTGGGGGCCGTCTTCCCGAATCACCTGGCCCACCTTCAACGCCCGCAGCCTTGGCACGCCCCACAGGCACAGCGCCCAGCTCACCAGCGCCGAGAGCAGCAGCGGCAGTGTGAGCTGAAAGACCTGGGACGAGAGATCGCGGCCCACCACCGCCACCACGAGCAGCAGGGTGAGGGCGCTGGCGGGAGAACGCAGGCGGCCAGGAGCGGAAAGCGGGGAGGTGGAGGCCAAGGATCAGGGGCGATGGCGGCCGTTCAGGCCCGTTCCTCGTAACCGGACAGACGGGAAGGTCAGTCTTCCCAGCTCTCGTCGCTCGCTTCGTCGGCGGGGGTGTAATCCTCTTTCTCGCCCATCAGCGCAGAGAGCTCCTCTTCTTCCACCGTGCTCACATCGGGAGCAGCGGTTTCCTCATCCACCACCAGCCGGCCGCTGGTTTCCAGCCAGCTCAGCAGATCCGGTTCGTCCCGCAGGGGGAGCACCGGGGCCGGATCTTCCCGCCGGTAGCGGGTGAGGGAGGGATTGACGCTATCGAGAGTGCTCATGAATGCAGATCAGCGGGGTTGTTCAGGCTGGGAAAGCCAGCGCTGCGCCCCGTTCGCCGATCCACCACCATAGATCAGCCCTCCGCCCTAAACGTTTGACGGCCATCAAGGCGGTTGAGATCCTGCGTGTCTGGGCCGTGGCGCTGCTGCTCAGCGGCCTGATGGTGGCGGCCGGCCACCGCTGGCCCGCGCCGCTCACGCCCACCCCGGCGGCCATCTGGGCGCTGCTGCTGGTGCCCCCGCTGCTGATGGGGTTCTGGATCGCCCGCCGCTGGGGGAGAATCCAGCAAGCGGATCCAAGCGAGGCACGGAGCGAATGACACAGGTGGAGGAGCGGACATCCCGGGCGAAACGGGTGGTGCTTGCCTATTCCGGCGGCGTGGACACAAGCGTCTGCATTCCCTATCTACTGAACGAATTCGGCGTGGAGGAGGTGATCACCTTCGCGGCCGATCTCGGCCAGGGCGATGAGCTCGAACCGATCCGCCGCAAAGCGCTCGATTCCGGCGCCAGCCAGTCGATCGTGGGCGATCTGATCGAGCCGTTCATCACCGACTTCGCCTTTCCGGCCATCCGCGCCAACGCCCTCTACGAAGGCCGTTATCCCCTCTCCACAGCCCTGGCCCGTCCGCTGATCGCCCGCCGCCTGGTGGAGGTGGCCCGCGAAGTTGGTGCCGATGCGGTGGCCCATGGCTGTACCGGCAAGGGCAACGACCAGGTGCGCTTCGATGTGGCGATCGGCGCCCTGGCGCCTGAGCTCAAGGTGCTGGCCCCGGCGCGGGAGTGGGGTATGAGCCGGGAGGAAACGATCGCGTATGGCGAGCGTTGCGGCATCCCGGTGCCGGTGAGCAAGGCGTCGCCCTATTCGATCGACCTCAACCTGCTGGGCCGCAGCATCGAGGCCGGCCCGCTGGAAGATCCCTGGGTGGAGCCGCCCGAGGAGGTCTTCGCCATGACCTGCTCCGTGAGCGCAGCCCCCGAGCAGCCCGAGGTGGTGGAGA
>CALFOF010000182.1 GCA_937919075.1 uncultured Cyanobium sp.
AATGCCCTCAAGGGGGTGGGCTTCTTCCTCGGCGGGGTGCTGCTCACCACGATCGGCTTCAGTGCCGCCGTGGGCGCCATGGCGGCCGGCCTGTTTCTTGCCTTCCTGATGACCCTGGTGCTCCCCGGTGAGATCGGCCGCATGAAGGAATCGCCCGCCATCACCGCGATGTTCTCCAAATCGAAGGGCATCAACGTGCTCTCCACAGCCCGCTTCTTCCTGTTCGGCGCCCGCGATGTGTGGTTCGTGGTGGCCCTGCCGGTGTTTCTGCAATCGGTGCTGGGCTGGAAATACTGGGAGGCCGGCGGCTTCATGGGCCTGTGGGTGATCGGTTACGGCATCGTTCAGGCCTCGGTACCGGCCCTGCGGCGCAGCTGGGGCAAAAGCGGCCCGCCAGGGGTGTCTGCTGTGCAGTTCTGGAGCGCCGTGCTCACCGCCATTCCCGGCCTGATCGCTATCAGCCTGTGGCGAGAAGTGGGCAATCCCGGCGTGGCATTGGTGGTGGGTCTGGCCGCCTTCGGGGTCGTGTTCGCGATGAATTCCTCGATTCACAGCTACATGGTGCTGGCCTACACCGATGCCGAATCGGTGAGCCTCAACGTGGGCTTCTATTACATGGCCAATGCGGCCGGCCGGCTGGTAGGCACCTTGCTCTCGGGCGCCCTGTTCCTGGTGGGCGGCTTGCAGGCCTGCCTCTGGGCCTCCTGCCTGCTGGTGGCACTTGCCTTTCTTTCAGGGATCCGCCTACCGCCCCCGCTGCGCCTGCAGGCCGTCAATCCACCAGCGTGAGCGACTTCACCCAGAGGTAGCGGCCGCGGGAGCCCTGGTCCACTTCGGCCACGAGCCTCACCCTGTCGTTGGGGCCCACTGGCCGGTTCTTCCAGACCGAGTCTTCGATCTCCACGCGGATGGTGCCCGAGGCGTCGCGGAAGGTGAAATAGTTTTCACGCTCGGCGACGCAATGGTGCCGGTGAGCGTGAGATAGGTGCCGAGGCGGGCGTCACGGGCCTGGGCGGCTGTGCTGGTGCGGCCTACAGAGGCGGGGCCAGCACCAGGGCCGGTGAACTGGGCTGAAGCACCTGTGGCCAGGCCGCCAAACAAAGCAAGCGAAATAACGCCGATTGTGATGACCTTTTTCATCCGCTGATCCTGCGGCTCGGATGAAACAACGCGCCGAGACTAGCGATCCTTTCAGTGCATCAGGCCGCCCAGGCGCTCAGTGCATCACTCCGCACAAGGCGCTCAGTGCATCAGGCCGGGCCAGCCGCCCGGGTAGCGCAGGGTGCGCCAGTCACCGCGGGGGGTGCTCACTTCAATGCCGATTTCGATCGGTTGCTCCACCGCGCAGGCCTGTTCCTCCCACCAGCTCAGCGCCGCCTCCCAGGCAGCATCCATCGATTCGAAGTGGTCGTCGAGCACCGGATGGGGAGCGCACTGGCGGTCCACCAAGCGGTAAAGCCGCTGCGAACCGGCGGCGGAGACAGAGCGACGAAAGGGGGAGAACGCCATGAACGTCGTGAAGCAGAGAGTCAGTGTCGGTCCTGTGACAGCTGCGGACTGTCACGTCGACTACGTGATGTCGTGTTCGTTACCTGACGGCAGCCCCACTGGGCTTCAAACGACCACCGCAATGCAGTCGATTTCCACCCGCGCGCCCCGGGGCAGGGCCGCCACTTCCACGCAGGCGCGGGCGGGAGGAACCGGCCCCTGGAAGGTCTCGGCGTAGATGGCGTTCACCCGGGCGAAATCGGCCAGGTCGGCCAGAAACACCGTGGTGCGCACCACCTGATCCGGGCCGCTGCCTGCCGCCTGCAGCACCGCCACGAGGTTGCTGAGCACCTGGCGGGTCTCGGCTTCCACATCGCCGTCGCCCACCATCACGCCGCTGACGGGATCGAGGGCGATCTGTCCGGAGCAGAACAGCCAGCCACACGCCCGCACGGCCTGGTTGTAGGGGCCCACCGGCTCAGGAGCGGCAGGGGTGTGAATCGCCTCGATGGCCATGCCGGCGCCCATGGCGTTGGAAGATGGGAAAAACGAGCTTAAGGGTGTCCTATCGCCAGTTCCACCGGGATTTCCGCCACTGACACGGCGGCGGTCAACGCCCGCGGCGACGCAACGCCGGCCGATCCCGTGCAGCTTGAAGGCGTGTGGCACCGCTACGGCCGCGGCGGCGCCGCTGGCGAAGCAAGCGACTGGGCGCTGGAAGACATCAACCTGCAGCTGGCCCCAGGCGAACTGGTGGGCCTGCTTGGTCCCTCCGGCTGTGGCAAGACCACCCTGCTGCGCCTGATCGCCGGCTTCGAGCGGCCGTCGCGGGGGCAGGTGACGGTGCAGGGCCGGCAGGTGGCCGGTCCGGCCGTGTGGGTGCCGCCTGAGCGGCGTGGGGTGGGCATGGTCTTTCAGGACTACGCCCTGTTTCCCCACCTCGATGCCTGGCAGAACACCTGCTTCGGTCTGCGGCCCCGCCAGGACCGCAGCCGGGCCGCCTGGCTGCTGGATCTGCTGGGCCTGGCGGGCCTGGAGCAGCGCTACCCGCACGAACTCTCCGGCGGCCAGCGGCAACGGCTGGCCCTGGCCCGGGCACTGGCGCCGGCACCGGAGCTGGTGCTGCTCGATGAACCCTTCTCCAACCTGGATGTGGACGTGCGGCTGCGGCTGCGCAGCGAACTGCCGGGCGTGCTCAGCCGTTGCGGCGCCAGCGGCCTGATCGTCACCCACGACCCGGAAGAGGCGCTGGCGATCTGCGACCGGGTGGCGGTGCTCAAGGACGGGCGATTGCACCAGTGCGCGCCGCCGCAGGTGCTGGTGGAGCATCCCGCCACCGCCTTCGTGGGCCACTTCGTGCTGCAACGCAACCTGCTGCCGGCCCAGTGGCGCAACGGCCAGGTGATCACGGCGCTGGGGGCCTTCGCCCCCCTCTCCGGCGCTGCGGCCTCCCCCTGCCCGGACGGGGCGCCGGCGGAGGTGTTGCTGCAACCCGGTGCCCTGGATCTCACCCCCGATCCGGCAGGCAGCGCCTGGGTGATGGGGCGGGAATTCCTGGGCCGGGAATGGCTGCTGCAGGTAGAGCTGGAGCAGCCCCAGGGGGCCCCGTTCCGGTTGCGGTTGCGCCTGCCGCTGGAGCGCACCTTCCAGCTCTCCGAACGCTGCCGCCTGAGCCTGCGGCCCCAGCAACCGGCCCTGCTCTTTCCCCAGCGGCTGCCCCTGCTGCCATGCCGCTGAGCCCCCTGACGCCTCAGCCCTTCAGCCCTGCCAGCCGTCCTTGTGCCGGCGCAGCGCGGCGAGCGTGGTGGCACTGCCGGCGCGCAGGAAAAGATTGGTGGCGCGCTCCAGTGCGATCGTGCTGGGGATGGTGGCCTGGCCCTGGCTGCGGGCCTGCTCCACCACCGCCAGCCGCGCCGTGATCGCACTGGCGGCGGGATCAGCGTCAGCAGCCACCAGCGCGGCCGCCCAGCGCAGATTGGCGCGGGTGTACTCGTGGGCGCACCACACGCGTGTGCTGTCCGGCAGCTGCGCCAGCTGCTGCAGGGAGTGGTGCATCTGCTCCGCCGAGCCCTCGAACAGCCGCCCGCAGCCGGCAGCGAACAGGGTGTCGCCGCAGAACAGTTCCCCGTGCCCGCCCGGCACCGCCGGCAGCACGTAGGCCAGATGGGCGCGGGTGTGGCCCGGCACCTCCAGCACCTCCACCGCCCGGCCCAGCAGGGTGAGGCGGTCCCCCCCGCGCACCGAACGGGTCTGCAGAGGAATGCGGTCGAGGTCAGCGGCAGCAGCGATCACTGCGGCGGTGGACCAGCGCTCCAGCAGGCCGGCGGTGCCACCGATGTGATCGGAATGGTGGTGGGTCTGCAGCACAGCCTCCAGCTCCAGATGATGGGCCTCCAGCCAGGCGCGCACAGGCCCCGCCACGGCGGGATCCACCACCACCGCCCGGCCGGGGGCCGCCCCTGCCGCCAGGGGGTCGTGCAGTACGAACACGTAGTTGTCGTTCAGCACCGAGATCAGCGACACGGCCAGCGCCGGAGGCCGCCCGCCTGTTGCCACCACGGCCGGCGGCTCGCTGCGGGAGGTCTGCATCGGTAAAGTTCAGCTTGCGGAGCACGCCCATGATCACCGTTGCTCTGGCCAAAGGGGCCCTGCTGAAGAATTCGGTGCGCTGCCTTGCCGCGGCCGGTCTGGATTTCACCGCCCTGCTCGACAGCGACAACCGCCAGTTGATGGTGCCCAGCCCCTGCGGCACCGCCCGCGCCCTGCTGGTGCGCAACGCCGATGTGCCGGTGTACGTGGCCTATGGCCAGGCCCAGCTCGGCATCGTCGGCGAAGACGTGCTGCGGGAGCACCAGCTGCCGGTGGCTCCCCTGGTTGACCTCGGCTTCGGTGGCTGCCGCATGGCGGTGGCGGTGAAGGCGAGCAGCGGCTACCGCCGGGCCGCTGATCTGCCGGCCCACTGCCGCGTGGCCAGCAAGTTCGTGCGCTGTGCCGAAACCTTCTTCAACCAGCTCGACCTGCCGGTGGATCTCATTCATCTCACCGGTTCAGTGGAGCTGGGCCCGATCACCGGCATGTCGGAGGCGATCGTGGATCTGGTGGCCACCGGCCGCACCCTGCGCGACAACGGGCTGGTGGCGATCGAGGACCTGTTCCACAGCACCGCCCGGCTGATCGGCCATCCCCTGGCCCTGCGGCTCGATCAAGGCCAGCTGCAAACGATCATCGATCGGGTGGCGGCGGCCCGTGTGGAGGCGCGCTGATGGCCGCCCTTGACCGCCAGCGGCTGCTCAAGCTCGTTCCCTATCTCGGCCGCGACCGCCGCCGGCTGCTGCTCACCCTGCTGCTGCTGATCCCCGTCGCCTTCTCGGCGGCCGTGCAGCCGCTGCTGGTGGGCCAGGCGATCTCGGTACTGCGCAACGAGCCCAGAGCCGCCTGGCTGGTGGGGCAGAGCGTGCCCATGGCGATGCGCACCCTGGTGCTGTGCCTGCTGGCGGCCGTGCTGGTGCGCCTGGCGCTGCAAGGGGTGCAGAGCTACAGCGTGCAGGCCGTAGGGCAGCGCCTCACTGCCCGCATCCGCGACGACCTGTTCCGCCATGCCATGGCCCTGTCGCTGCGCTTCCACGACCGCACCCCGGTGGGCAAGTTGCTTACCCGGCTCACCAGCGATGTCGATGCGCTGGCCGAAGTGTTCGGCAGCGGCGCCATCGGCGTGCTCGCCGACCTGGTGACCCTGGTGGTGATCGCCGGCACCATGTTGTCGATCGAGTTCCGCCTCGGTGCCCTGCTGCTGGTGATCCAGATCCCGGTGGTGGTGGTGATCCTCTGGCTGCAGGGGCGGTATCGCAAAGCCAATTACCGCGTCCGCGAAGAGCTCAGCCAGCTCAACGCCGATCTACAGGAAAACCTGCAGGGGCTGGATGTGGTGCAGATGTTCCGGCGCGAGGCGGTCAACAGCGCCCGCTTCGGCGTCACCACCAACGCCTACCGCAAGGCGGTCGACGGCACCATTTTCTACGAGAGTTCGATCTCCGCCTTCATCGAGTGGGTGGCCCTCTCGGCGGTGGCGCTCGTGCTGGCCCTGGGGGGCTGGATGGTCACCGACGGCGCCATCGGCCTGGGCACCCTCACCACCTTCATCCTGTTCTCCCAGCGCCTGTTCGATCCGCTGCGCCAGCTGGCGGAGCGCTTCACCCAGATCCAGGGCGGCCTGACGGCCGTGCAGCGCATCGGTGAGCTGCTGGAGGAACCGATCGAGATCAGCGATCTGGCCATGGAGCAGCGCACCGCCGCCGCCCGCCGCTCCGGCCGTGAACGGGCCAGCGAGGGCGAGGTGATCTTCGAGAACGTGTCGTTCGCCTACCGGCCCGACGATCCGATTCTGACCGACCTCAGTTTCCGCATCGCCCCGGGGGAGCATGTGGCCCTGGTGGGCCCCACCGGCTCCGGCAAGACCACCGTGATCCGCCTGCTCTGCCGGCTCTACGAACCCCAGCAGGGGCGGATCCTGCTCGATGGCATCGACATCCGCGAGCTGCCCAGCCTCACGCTGCGTCAGCGGCTGGGGGTGGTGCTGCAGGACACCTTCCTGTTCAGCGGCAACGTGGCCGACAACCTGCGCCT
>CALFOF010000183.1 GCA_937919075.1 uncultured Cyanobium sp.
GCCTCGCGGTTCGGCGAGGGCTCCTTGACGCCCTTCACTTCTCGGTACATCGCGTCGTAGGCCAGGGCGGAGCGGGTCCAGCTGTGATCGGCGCGCATGGCCCGCTGCTGCAAGTCCTGCCAGCTGGCGGTGTGCCGGTAGGCCTCCCACGAGCGCACGATCGCCGTATAGAAATCGATCGCTTCATAGCGATCGAAGCAGAAGCCAGTTCCAGTAGGAGTGGCGGGCACATAGGCCGGCACGGTATCGACCAGGCCACCCACCTTGCGCACCACTGGAATGCAGCCGTAGCGCATCGCCAGCAGCTGGCTGATGCCGCAGGGCTCGAAACGGCTGGGCATCAGGAAGGCATCGGCGCCAGCATAAATCAGCCGCGAGAGGGCGTCGTCGTAGGTGAGAAACACCGCGAAACGGCCGGGATGGGCCAGGGCCATCTGCCACAACCCCGCCTCGTAGTTGCGATCGCCGGTGCCCAACACCACAATCTGGCTATCGGTGTAGGCGAGCACGCGATCGGCCACCTGCAGCAGCAGATCCACGCCCTTCTGATCCACCAACCGGCTCACCATGCCCATCACATAGGTATCCGGATCCACCCGCAAGCCCATGCGTTCCTGCAGCACCCGTTTGTTGATCGCCCGTGGTGCCAGGTCGTCAGCGCTGAAAGTAGCGGGCAGGGTCTTATCGGTGGCGGGATTCCAGTCGGCATTGTCGATGCCGTTGAGAATGCCGCGCAGCTTGCCGCTGATGTAATTGAGCAGGCCATCAAGACGCTCGCCGTATTCGGGCGTGCAGATCTCCATCGCATACGTGGGGGACACCGCATTCACCCGATCGGCATACAGCAGGGCCACCGCCATCGTGTGATCGCCCTGCATGTACCAGGGGCACCAGGTCATGCGGTCGAGTTTCCAGCGCCAGGGGCCCTGATAGCGCAGATTGTGAATAGTGAAGACCGTGCTGATCTCCGGGTCCTGATGCATCCACACCGGAATCATGCCGGTGTGCCAGTCATGGCAATGTAAAACATCCGGCTTCCAGTGGTTCCAGGCAAACTCAGATACAGCGTTGGCGAAGAAGGTGAAGCGCCATTCCTCGTCGTCGCCGCCGTAGATGCGCTCCGGATCGAACACCGGATGCCCCACCAGATACAGCGGCAGGCCATTGGTGGGGTGAGTGGTGGCGTAGACCGCGAAATCCGTGCCCATCGCCCAGCCGCGCCAGATCGGTTCACTGGGAATGGACAGCTGGCTCCACAGCCGGCCGTAACCGGGAAGAATCAAACGCACGTCGTAGCCAAGTGCGGCGAGGGCTGGGGGGAGCGAACCCACCACATCCCCCATGCCGCCCACCTTCACCATCGGAGCACATTCGGCGGCGGCGAACAGCACACGCATCTGAAGACCCGATCAGCAGGGCCGAACTCTACGGGGGCTGCCTCAGGGCAGCACCGTGACCGAGGTGCCCACCTGCACCAGCTCAAACAACTCCTGCACGCTTTCGTCGTGCAGACGCACGCAGCCGTGGGACACAGCCCGGCCCACGGTCCAGCGGTGCGGGGTGCCGTGAAAGCCGGTCATCAGACAGCCCTGCAGATCCAGCACCTGATCGCCACTGACGCCGCGACGACCTGCACAATCCTTCTGGAAACCGATCCAGCGGCTACCGAGCGGGTTGGCGGGCCCCGGGCCGATGCGGGTGCCTTTGGCCGGGTGCTCCCACACCGGATTCACCTGCATGTTCAGCACCTCAAAGCGACCCACTGGTGTGTCCCAGCCCGGCATGCCCACCGCCACCGGATAGCTGCGAATCAGCTCGCCTGCCTCCAGCACCAGCAGGCGCCGCTGGCGGCGTTGCAGCACCAGATGGCGATCGGGGCGCTGCACCAGCGCCGCGGGCACCCCGGCCAGCTGGGCCTGACCGGGGGGCCCGAGCAACGTGTTCGGGGCCGCCAATGCCGGCGGCGTGGACGCCAGCACCAGTGCGACGGCCGTCAGCGATCGGGCGGTGGGGCGCCACCAAGACTGATCTTGAGAGGTGCGGCATTGGGGCTTGTCCAAGGCCAGCGGGGGTGACTCTTGTCTGTGTCGGTCAACCCTCAAGGCGGTATCAACGTCAACCGCAGAGCGTGCTCTTCTGTTGTGGTGGATCAAAGCGGCGAGCATGACGTCACGAGCGCGACTTCAGCAGGGGCGGGGCCACTTCGTACGATTCGCAGATGGCACCGTTTCCCGATTGTCCGCTCCCTGCCGACGAAGAAGATCGCCTGAGAACGCTGGAGCGGGTGCTGCTGCTCGACCAGCCTGCCGATGAGCATCTCGATCGCATCACTGAACTGGCTGCCGCCATTCTGGACAAACCGATCGCCTTGATTTCGTTGGTGGATCGCCAGCGGCAATGGTTTCTCTCGCGTCAGGGGCTTGACGCGCTGGAAACCCCGAGGGAGCTGGCCTTCTGCGCCCACGCCATCGCCGGGCGGGAGCCGCTGGTGGTGCCTGATGCCTCGCTCGATCCACACTTCAGCACCAACCCGCTCGATCCGTTTCTATGCCGGCATGCCCCTGTTGGCCACCAATGGCCAACCGCTCGGCACGCTCTGCGTGATCGACCGCCAGCCAACCCGGCAACCTCAGCGATCAGCAATTGCATCTGCTGCAGTTGCTCGCCGCCCAGGTGACCCGCGAAGTGGCCTTGCGGGAGTTGGGCTCCCATTGCCTGCTCACGGGGCTGTTCCACCGGGCCCCGTTCCTGTTTCTGGCCGGCAAGGAGTTTGAGCGGGCGCGCCGCACGGGTACCGCGCTGGCGCTGGTGTCGGTGGCGGCTCCCCATCTGCAGTCCGCCGCCAAGAACGCCGGCCAGGACGCGGTCGAGCGGTTGTTGATCGAGCTGGGGGAGGACCTGCGCGCCACCACCACCGCTGCGGACCTGCTGGGCCGCGTGGGCAGCGATCAGTTTTCGCTGCTGCTCGTGGACGCCGATGCGGAGCGAGCCCGCCAGGTTTGCGACAACCTGCAAACCCGCTTGGCGAGCTCGGCGGTTTGCGCGGCCCCGCAACGGCCGCAGCGCTGTGCGATTTCCTGGCTGCTGCCAGCAGACAGCAGCATCGTGGAGTTGCTGATCCGCGCAGAGAACAGCCTGTTCCTGGCACGGAGCGGCGGCAACGGGCTGGCTCCTTCCAGGGGCTGAGCCGGCATCCGGGCGGGCCGGTGACGGGGATGATGGGCCTTTGCTGCGCCGGCTCCCCGCGAGCATGCTCCAGTCGCATCGAGGTTTGGCCTACACCTATTGCAACGACAGGCCGGCGCCGCTCTGTTCCTGGTCGTTCTGGCTGTTCAACAGGAGCAAGAAGGTGTGGTTCCACCTGGAAGGGCAGGCGGTTGGCAGTCCGATCGATCCCCGCTTCGCGTACCACGGTCGGGAAATCCTGTACGACGGCTGCCGCAGTCCTGGCGCCCTGCCAGGGGCTGACAGCGGCGAAGGCGCCGCAGCAAAGCCGCCGATCCGCTGGGGCAAACAGCTCGGCAACGGCTGGGGGCAGGGACCGGCTGGCACCAACTACTACCTCTCGATCTGGACGCGCTGGTCATGGTTTCATCCAGCCTGGTGCCATCCGGAGCGCTTCGAGATTTTCTGCTGAGAAGTGGCAGCTGCAGGCTCTGGTTTGCAGCCATCACGAAGGCGCAGCGGCCTCGAAGCTGTGCTGCAAGGGCAGCACATTGCCGCCGTGCTCAAAGCTTGAGCAGCAGGATCAGACCCCAGTGGGCTTCGCGTTCCAGCGGGTCGTCGGCCTGAGCGGCCAGTTCCGCCGCCAGCCGCTCCCAGGCCGCCGCCAGATCAAAGGGGGCGCCGGCATCGGTGATGCGCAGCTCCAGACCCTCATGGCTGAGCTGCAACGCAAGCTGCACGGCGGGCGGCGGCTCCAGACCCTGATGGGCGTGGCGCACCGCATTGGTGAAGCCTTCGACAAGGGCCATCTGGGCTTCCAGCCACATCCTCTCGGGCAGCTGAGCCGCCCCTGGCGCCGCGCTGCGGCACCCCTCAAACCAGCTCAGCAGCTGCTCCACCGCCGTAAGGGTGCTGGCCACCAGCAGGTGTGCGCTGTAACTGGGAAAAGACGGCACCATCGGTGGTTCAGGAGGCGCCGCTGTTGCGGTTGAAGATCACCAGGACGGTGCGGACGATCAGCTTGAGGTCGTAGACGAACGACCAATTCCTCTGATAGCGCAGGTCGAGCTGGATCACATCCTCGAACTGGCGGATCAAGGAGCGACCGCTCACCTGCCACTCGCCGCTCAAGCCCGGTTTGACATCAAAGCGCTGCCAATTGGGTACGGCGTATTGGTTCACTTCATCGGGGGTGGCGGGGCGGGTGCCGATCAGGCTCATGTCTCCCCAGAGCACGTTCCGGATCGCCACCGCGATCGGCACCAGCAGCACCGCCGTGATGGCCAGAGCCACCAGAGCGCCGACCACATCCAGCAGGCGCTTCCAGGGGCACCGAGGGGTGGGTGAGCGGCGGGCGCTGATGCTCCTTGTGGCCCGGATGAACCATTCCTGGCCGGTCATGGTGAGCGCCAGGCTCACCTGCCGGTTCACGCTCCAGGCCTGCAGTGGAATCAAGCGGCTGCGGGCCGTCTTGATGGTGCTCACCAGAGCGCCGATGCCACTGCTGTCGATCAGCGTGGTGCGGCCGAAATCCAGAATCACCGCAACCGGTGGCGCTGGCTGATCCAGCCAGTGGCTGAAGCCTTCGCGGAACCGCACCGCTTCGGCCACCGTGAGCCAGGGCGGCAGCTGAATCAGCAGGCGGCCCTGATGGCGGGTGAGCACGAACTCCTGCTCCGCCTCCGGGGGTGGCGGTGGGGTGGCTGCGTGGGAGGTGGAAGACATCGCATGGGATTACCGACCAGAGGGGAAGCAGGCAGACGGCGGCACAGCAGGGCCGCGGAAGCCTGAGAGAGGTCGGACAACGGCACATGGGCCAGGGCCATGGCCAGCTCCACCTGGTGGTCGTCGACGTGCTCCTGAAAGCGGGCGGCCCGGGGCACCAACAGATAAGGCTTGGCGAGGCGATCCAGTAAAAACTCCGAGCCCTCGCCGCAGTGGGCTAAACCGGGTTGGCCCTTCACGGCAGCCAGGGAGCATCGCTGAAGTCAGGGTCGCGTTTTTCCAGAAAGGCATTGCGCCCTTCCTGCCCTTCTTCGGTGCGATAAAACAGGTGGGTGGCCTGGCCAGCCAGCTCCTGGATGCCGGCCATGCCATCGGTTTCGGCATTTAAGGCCGCCTTGAGGCAGCGAATCGCCGTAGGGCTGTGCTGGAGGATCTCCTGCCCCCAGCGCACCCCCTCCGCCTCCAGCTCTTCCAGCGGCACCACCGCATTGACGAGTCCCATGGCCAAGGCCTGGCGGGCGTCGTAGCGGCGGCACAGAAACCAGATCTCGCGCGCCTTGCGCTGCCCCACCACGCGGGCGAGGTAACCGGCGCCGAAGCCGCCATCGAAGCTTCCCACCCGCGGGCCCGTCTGGCCGAACACGGCGTTGTCCGCCGCCAGGCTCAGATCGCAGAGCAGGTGAAGCACCTGCCCGCCACCGATCGCGTAGCCCGCCACCAGGGCGATCACCACCTTGGGCAGGGAGCGGATCAGGCGCTGCAGGTCGAGCACGTTGAGCCGCGGCAGGCCGCTGGCATCGAGGTAGCCGCCATCGCCGCGCACGCTCTGGTCGCCGCCGGAGCAGAAGGCGTAGCCGCCATCGGCGGCTGGCCCGACACCGGTGAACAGCACCACGCCAATCTTCGGATCGTCGCGCACACGCGAGAAGGCATCGCACAGCTCCTGCACCGTGAGCGGGCGGAAGGCATTGCGCTTGGCCGGCCGGTTGATCGCGATGCGGGCCATCCCCTGCGCGCAAGTGTCAAAGCGGATGTCGGTGTAGGTGGCGGCCGGCGTCCAGAGCACCGGCGCAATGCCGGGCAGCACGGGATCCGCCGGCGCGGGCTGGGAGGGGGTGGCGGCGGAATCGGGGCGCATCAGGCCTGACAACGGCAGCGGCTTCGGCTCATTCTGCGGAGCCGTGGGCGGGCTCATTCTTTGGAGCCAGGCGCCAACGTGGCCCGCAGCTGCCGCCGCAGGCGGGCATCGAGGTGGCGATCGGTGCGCAACTCCAGCAGGGCCAGGGGCTGGGGCAGCGCCCAGGCCAGCGCCGCCTCCAATTCCTCCAGCTGCGCCACACGCCGCACGGGCACGCCATGCAACGCCGCCAGGGCGCCCTGATCAAGGCTCTGCGGCATGGCGAACAGGCGCTCGAAATCGAAGGGCGCGGCAACCTCCGGCGGAACGGGCAAGGCGCCGCTGGAGCGAATCGGCAGTTGCTCAAAAATGCCGCCACCGCCGTTGTCGATCAGCACCACGGTGAGGCGCCCGCGCAGTTGCTGGCGCCAGAGCCAGCCGTTGCTGTCGTGCAGCAGGGCCAGATCGCCACTGAGCAGCACCAGGGCACCGGCGCTTTCCGCCAGGCCGGCCGCCAGCGAAAGGGTGCCATCGATGCCGGAGGCGCCCCGGAACCCAAACAGCGCCCGTGGCGGCCCCGCCGGGGCCGCGAAGCTCTCCCAATCGCGCACGGGGGAGCTGCTGGCCAGCATCACCGGCAGCTGCGGCGGCAGCAGCAAGCTCAGGGCCCGCGCGATGGCGGGTTCATTGGCGGATCCTGTGGCGGGCAGGGCTTGGCTGAGGCCCGCCTGCACCGCCTGTTCCAGCGCCGTCAAGCGCCGTTGCCAGGCGAGGTTGGCTGCCGGAGGCTCTCCTGCCCAGAGCTGCGCAGGCAGCGCCCGGCACCAGGCCGCCAGCCCCTGGCCGCAGCGTTGGCTGGCGCTGCCGAGTGGGTCGAGATCGCGCGGATCGCCCTCGCTGATCACCAGCTGGCGGCCGCGCTGACGCCCGATCCAGTGCTGCAGCCGGCGGCTGGCGGGCAGGGGCCCGAGCCGCAGCAGCTGGGACACCTGGAGTTGCTCTGTGGGCTGCTCTAGCAACAGGTCGTAGCCAGCCACCAGCTCCAGCAGCGGCTGGCCCCGCAACCCCGACAAACCATCGGCGAGCAGGGGCCAGCCGCTGCGCCGCTGCCAGCGCTGCAGGGCCTGGAGATGGGCCGTCCATTGATCTGGAGCGCCGCGCCAGGGCCCGGCCACGATCACGCCGGGCCGATCGGGATCTAGTAGCGGTGGGGGTTCTGAAAGGGCAAGCGGCTCCGGCTGGACCACCACCGCCCTGGTGCTCGGCGTGCGGGCCACCAGCGCCGCGATGGCTACCGCCGAGGGATGCAGCGGCTCTTCGAAAGCCAGATTCAGATGCACGGGGCCCGCTGGCCGGCCGTTGGCCGCCTGCCAGGCCCGCTGCGCCAGCGCCTGCAGGCTGGCGGGCGTCATGACAGCCAGGCCCGCATCAGCGCCGGCACCGGCCCAACGGCAGCTGCAGCGCAGAAAGTCTTCCTGGTTCACCGTCTGGTTGGCACCGCGGCCCTTCAACCGCTGCGGCCGGTCAGCGCTGAGCAGCAGCAGTGGAATCGCGCCGTGATCGGCTTCCACCGCTGCTGGCAGCAGGTTGGCCACCGCCGTGCCGGAGGTGGTGATCACCGCCGCCGGCCGACCATCGGCGCGGCTCAGCCCCAGCGCGAAGAAGGCGGCGGAGCGCTCGTCGATCGCGGTGTAGAGCTGTAGGCCCTCGCCTTCGGCCTCCAACAGGCCCGCCGCAATCGCCAGTGGCGCCGAGCGGCTGCCGGGGCAGAGCACCAGCCGCCGCAACCCCAGTTGCCGCAACGCCAGCAGCAGCGCATGGGCCGCGCCCAGATTCGCCGCCGCATGCGCGTCGCTGCCGGTGCCGTGGTCGCCGCTCACCGGGACACGTGACTGTTCAGGATGGTCTGATCATGCCCACGACCGAAGAACCCCCGACATGAGCGCCACTCCCTCAAGCGGCGACCGCCCATGAGCGCCACTCCCACCGACGGTGGGCCCTCTGGCGGCGGCCGCTCCGGGCTGCTGCGTCAGTTCGGCCTGCTGCTGCTGTGGGTGGGCCTGGCGTTGCTGCTGCGCTGGGCGGTGATTGAGCCCCGCTGGATTCCCTCCGGCTCCATGCTCCCCACCCTTCAGCTCAACGACCGGGTGCTGGTGGAGAAGCTGCGGGCGCGGCTGCACCGGCCCCTGCCGGTGGGCACGATCGTGGTATTCCACCCTCCCGATGCACTGCTGGCGGCTGGCTACGACCCCGATGCCGCCCTGATCAAGCGGGTGGTGGGGGCGGCGGGGGATCGGATCGCCGTCCATGACGGCCAGCTGATCCGCAACGGCCAGCCGGTGCCGGAACCGTGGCGGGCCGAACCGATCGCCTACGAGCTGGAGCCGCTGGCCGTGCCGCCGGATTGTCTGATGGTGCTGGGCGACAACCGCAATGCCAGCCTTGATTCGCACCTCTGGGGGCCCCTGCCGGCCGACCACGTGATCGGCACCGCCGTGTTTCGCTACTGGCCCTGGAACCAGCTGGGGCCGATTCGGTTCTCCCCCTCTGGGGCGATGGGTTGAGCCGGGGAGCTGCGTTATGGTGCAAGCCGTGACGCAGAGCACACCGGAGATGTTCAACCCGGAGTTCCTGACGACCGACAGCGAATCGATCAGCGGCAACTCACTGATCCAGTACCTGCAGGAGCAATCTCCGGACGTTTTGCAGCGAGTGGCCCGGTCCGCCAGCGGCGACATCCAGGACATCATTCGCCACAACGTTCAGGGCCTGCTCGGCATGCTGCCGGGCGAGCAGTTTGAAGTGAAGATTCAGGCCAGCCGCGACAACCTGGCCGGCCTGCTGGCCTCCGCGATGATGACGGGCTACTTCCTGCGCCAGATGGAGCAGCGCATGGAACTGGAAAGCACCCTGTTCGGTGAGGGCTCCCTTGATGCCGATCCGGGCGAGCTGAGCCTCTGAGCCCAAAGCCCCGTCTGTCAGTCGGGAGCTCCGGCAGCAAGGAGTTCAGGAGCTGGGCTCTTCACCCCTCTCTGGTGGCTTCAGGGGCAGCAGGCGGCACCATCGGCACCACACCCCAGCGCACCAGGGCGCTGTCGATGGCGGCGAGGAATTCCCACGATCCACTGGAGGGGGCCCAGGGGCGTTGCTCCAGGGCATCAGCGAGGCACTGCAGATCCTGCTGGCTGGCCGCCACCGGCGCCGTGTAGTGAGCGGGCACCACCTGGACAATGCCAGGCAGCCGGGCGAAGCGACGCAGCCACTCCAGCAGAGCGGTGCGTGCCCTGGGGAACACCAGCCGCTCCAGCACCGGCGCCACCTGCAGCGGGTGAGCGCCACCCGCCAGCAGCGCCTCAAACTCCGCCTCCCAACCCCGCTGCCAGCGGAAGGGATAGAGGCCGAAGTAGGCCTTCGCGGCGCGCACCCCCGGGCGGAAGCTGCCGGCGATCACTTCAGACCAGGGCGGCACCGCCAGGGCAGACGGCCGCAGATAGGAGGCGAACAGCACCAGCCGCATCCAGCCGCGCCGCCGTTGCTCGTGGCCATCCATGAGGGGCTCGGTGCCCAGCTCGCGGGCGTGAAACAGCAGCGGTGTGGGATCGGCGCTGAAGATCTCCGGCGGTTCGCTGGAGATGGCCACCAGCGCATCGGTGACCAGCAAGCTGCCGCTGGCCCGGTGCAGGCAGGCCACCTCCATGAAGGTGCCGAGCCCCAGATCCAACGGGCCGAGCATCTCCCAGTGCAACTGGTCGGCGTGGGGAAGCCCCTGCTCGAACAGCACCCGGGTGCGGCTGGCGGGAAAACCAAGCCAGGGCAGGGGCAAAGGCAACGGGAAGCTCCACTGGCACGGGCTCACCCACACGGCGGCGGCAGGAAAGGCCCGCGCCATCGCCGGCACCGGCAGCTTGTGCTCCAGCCCGGAGCTGGTGGGCAGCACGATCGTGCGCACTGGCCCGTAACGGGCTTCCAGCTCGCGCAGGCGGTGCAACAGCTCCTGAGTGGGCGCCACCGGCGCGTAGAGCAGCAACCCATCGGTGAGCCGCACCACGGTCATGCGGATCGGCACCGCCACGTAGAGCACGCCCTGCAGCTGCTCGAAACTCCAAACCTGGCCAGGCACTAGCTCCCGCACCAGGGTGCGGCGGTGGCCGTAGGGGTAGAGCGGCAGCAGCGGCCACCAGGGCCAGCCCTGGCGCAGCCGTGAGGGCGTCGGCGCGATGTGGTGGGTGGCGCTCACTGGCGCAGTTGGGCCACCAGCCCATGGCGGGGCGCGAACAGGAAGCTGATCAGGAACAGGAGGGTCTGGACCACCACAATGCAGCCGCCGGTGGAAGCATCCATCCAGTAGCTCCAGTAGATGCCGAGCACGCTGGAGAGCACAGCGGAGCCGACGGCGATCCAGGTCATCCGGTCGAAGCGATCGGTGAGCAGGTGGGCCGTCGCCCCCGGGGTGACCAGCATCGCCACCACCAGAATGATGCCCACGGTCTGCAGGCCGGCCACCGCCGCCAATGACAGCACCGCCAGCAACAAGTAATGCAGCACGCCGGTGTGGATGCCGATCGAGCGGGCGTGGGTGGGATCAAAGCAGAACAGGATCAGATCGCGCCGCAACAGCAGCAACACCGCCAGCACCAGGCCGCAGATCCAGAGGGTCTGCTGGATGTCAGAGGGGCTGATGCCGAGCACGTTGCCGAACAGAATGTGGGTGAGATCGATGCTGCTGCGCACCTTCGACACCAGGATCAGGCCGAAAGCGAAGAAGCCGGTGAACACCAGCCCGATCACGGTGTCTTCCTTGATGCGGGTCATCTGCTTGATGTAACCGATCACCGCCACGGATCCCACACCGAACACGAAGGCACCAAGGGCGAAGGGCAGGTTGAGGGCATAGGCGATCACCACGCCGGGCATCACCGCATGGGACACCGCATCGCCCATCAGCGCCCAGCCCTTGAGCGTCATGTAGCAGGAGAGCAGGCCGCAGACGGAGGCCACAAGCATGCTCACCAGCAGGGCACGCTGCATGAAGGCGTGCTGCAGCGGTTCGGTGAGCCAGGGAAGACCGTCCATCACGCCTCCCCCTGAGCGAACGGATCCGGCGGGGTGATCGTGAGTGAATCAAGCGGGCCGCCGCCGAAGGTGCGGGCCACGTTCTCCTGGGTGAACACCTCGGAGGTTTCGCCATAGGCGAGCACGGTCTTGTTGATCAGCACCACGTCGTCGCAGAAGCCGGTGACATGGCTCAGATCGTGGGTGGAGATCAGCAGCGTGCGGCCTTCCTGGCGGAACTGCTGGAACAGCTGGATCAGCAGCTTCTCGGTGCGGATGTCCACGCC
>CALFOF010000184.1 GCA_937919075.1 uncultured Cyanobium sp.
CCGCTGCTCGTAGAAGTCGAGGAAGGCCGCGCGGATCTCGGCGCCAGTGCGGGGGAAGCCGGCGCCGGTGGCGGGAGCGGCGGAAGGGGCGGCGGCCATGGCGAAGGGAAACGGGACCGAAGCAGGCATGATCGCCCAGTGTCAGTTTCCGGCGGCAGAGGGATCCGGCAGCTTGCGGGCGACAACGGCCACGAAGTGCCCGGTGATCGGCGCCGTCGGCAGCATGGCCAGGCTTTCCAGCGCCAGCAGAACCCTCAGGAACCAACGGGCCGCGGCGCCCTGGGAAGGCAACAGCCGGCTCAGGTGGAGGGCGACCAGACGTGGGGCATGCATCAGGTGACCGCAGGTGAGCACCTCAAACCCGAGCGCGCGCAGCTCCTTCGAGAGCTCCCGCAAGCCCATGGTGTGCCCGACGAAATATGGCAGCACGACCCCACCACCCATGAAGGGACCGCAGAAGCCGTTTCGCAGGGCCAGCAGCGGATGGTGGGAATTGTCGAGCGTGATAGCCAGCAGCCCACCGGGGGTGATCACACGATGCAACTGCTTCAACGACGTCAACAGATCGTGCTTGCGATGGAAATGGTCCAAAGTGGAGTTGGAAATAACCAGATCGAACTGGTTCTCCGCAAACGGCAAGCGCCGCACGTCGCAGCAGTGGGTGCGCAGACGTGGATGACGCATCGCCGCCCGCTCCACGATGACCGAGGAGACATCGAACCCGTGGCACTCACCCCCAGGAAGGGTCAGTGCCAACAGACACTCAGCCAATCCTTCGCCGCAGGCTTCATCGAAAAGATCGGTCTTCAATGCTTTGTGAACTCGAGACGGAGGCAGCCGCTGATGGAGCCATTGAGCGTGCAGCTCGTCGCAGTAGTGACGCCAGAGGGGAAAGTCAAAGCGAGAGGAGGCTGATTGTGCCAGGGAGTTCCAGTACCTTTCCGACCGATCCCTGGAAGCCGCCACGTACAGGACCATCGGTTTGTGATCCCAAGTTACGGACCCTTCTCCCCCGGACCCAACGGAACTCCGGGGCCCGGATCCCAGAACAGGAGATGCGGGGATGGGGCCACCATCAGCTGGATGACCCCGGGTGATCCACGAATTGAGCCCGACCGGGAAGCCCTGCTTTCTCACCTCAGCCAAAGGGGACCTTCCCACTTCGGCGCCAACCTCGGGGGACAGCTGCGACTGATCCGCGCTTTCGGCACAACCATCCCCCCTGCTGGTGGTGGAGTCGGGGTTCACCAGCAACCTGATCCAAGCGGGATGCCACCTGATCACCACCCAGGTGGTGTATCTGATCGATCCCCGTCGTTCCGGTTTTCAACAGCACGAAAACGTTCGCAGCGAGGACAAGACATCCCTCAACGAGCAAGACATCCCCCGGCTCACAGATCTCTACCCTCAGCTTTATATCGGCAAGCACTGCTGGCACAACGCCCAGTTCAACGAGGCCTTCTTCGCCCTGATGCTGGCCACTTCCCTGATCCGCGCCACGCTGTTTCGCGAGCCTGTGACCGGCAGGCTTGATGCCTTCAGCATTTACATGGACGACGGTTCCTATCTCTCGGGCTGCCAAATCGGCTACGACCTGGGCCTGCCCCGCAAGGCTCGGCCTCTACAGGATGGCCCTGATGGACCAGGTGTTGCTGGCGGAGCGGAGCGGGCAACTGGTCAACCTGAGCGGCGGAGCAGGTGCCTTCAAGCTCCAGCGAGGCGCCGAGCCGGTGCGCGAATACGACGCGATCTTCGACGGTCACCTACCTCGGCACCGTCGCCTTCCTTGGCGGATCTTGAGTCTCGAGGGTCGGATGTTCGGCAGTGGCACTCGCCGCTTCGCGCCTATGTCCGGATAAGGAAGGGACGATCCGGGCGATGGTCCTCCGGCTACGTGCTGTCGCCCAACTGCAGCGTGTTCGAGACGAAGCTCAAGGACAACTCGTTCGAGCTCGTGACCAACTCCCGCGTGCTG
>CALFOF010000185.1 GCA_937919075.1 uncultured Cyanobium sp.
CCCTGTGGCCATGACGCTCTCGGCCACCGAGATCGAAGACCTCCGCCAGGCTCTAGCCGAGCGGCTCTATCTGCAGATCGCCGGCTGGCACCTGTATCTGGGCGATGCAGGCCTCGACGGCCCCCTGGCGATCGAGTGCGCCGCCCGGCTCGACCAGGGGGCCGAAGTGTGCGCCCGGCAGGCGCTTGAGGCGGTGCAGGTGCCGATCGGCGGTGGCTCCAGCCGCCTGCCATTGGCGCGGCTGATCCCGCCGGGGCAACTCCGCGATCTCGAGGACGTGCTCGAAGGCTTCAGCCACTGAAGTTCGGCGACAAGCCGGGCGCAAAGGCAAGGCTGCGAATAGGGTTGCAGCCACCGCAGGCGCTGGATGCTGGTCATCGAGGTCACCAACGCCCGCGAGGTGGTCCGCCAGCGCATCGGCCGTTTGGGCGGGCGGTTGATCGGCAAGGTGGTCGACGCCGAAGCCCAGGTGGAGAAGGCGTTGATCCAGGAACTGGAAACCGCTTTCCGCGAGTTCGGCATCGAGGCCCGCATCTTTTCAATTGACGGGCCCACGATGGTGGGCCGCAGCCACATCGAGGTGCCCGTGCACGTGCGCGAGGAACGGCAGGTGCGGCTCAAGAGCGGCGCCTGAGCCGCTGCAGCACCTGCTGGCTGAGCTGGCGGGCCTCCGGCACCCCGGCGGATGTGGCGAGCGCCCCGTAAAGAGCAAGCGCCACCGCTGTGCTGAAGCCGCACTGCAGCAGCCCCCCGAGCAGGCCAGCCGGCCAGTTCACCGCCCAGGAGAGCCACCAGGCCGCCAGGCCGGCCACCGCAGCGGCCGCCACCAGCAGCAGGCTGTCAAGGCCCCAGCGGCGCAACGGCAAGCTGCCCAGGGTGCGCTGGAGGGCCAGCAGCAGGGCCAGGCAGGTGATCAGGTTCACCGCCACGGTGGCCAGCACCAACCCGGGGGCTCCGAAGTTGAGCGCCGGCAACTGCAGCCCCCAGGGGGTGGGGCCACCCACCAGGGTCCAGTCGAACACCACATTCAGGCCGATGCCCAGCACCGAGAAGCGGAACGGGGTGTTGCCATCGCCCAGCGCATAGAACACCCGCACCAGCACATCGCGGCCCAGGTAGGCGGGCATGCCCAGCCCGTAGGCCATCAGCAGGCCGGTCACCATGGCGGCGGCACCGGCATCGAAGGCGCCGCGCTGATACACGAGCACCACGATCGGGCCGGCCAGAGCCACGAACAGGGCGCCGAGCGGCAGCATGCTGGCGGTGGAGAGCATCAACCCCTGGCGGATGCGAGCGGTGAGGGCCGGGCGATCTTCCGGCGCGGTGAGCCGCGCGAACACCGGCAGCAGCGGCACCAGCAGCGCATTCGAGAGCAAGCCCAGCGGCGTCTGCACCAGCAGGTTGGCGTAGCCCAGGCCGGCAGCGGCGCCCAGGATGCCGGAGGCGAAGAACAGATCGGTGAACACGTTGATCTGCAGCATCCCGGAGGAGAGGGTGGCCGGCGCCATCACCTTGAGCACCTCCTGCACGCCGCTGTCGCGCCAGTCCCAGACCAGCCGCAGCTGGCCCAGGCCCTGCCTGGCCAGGGCCGGCAGCTGAATCAGCCACTGCAGAACAGCGCCCAGCAGGGTGGAGCCGGCCAGAACCGCCCCGCCGATCAGGGCGTGCTGCGGCATGCCGATGGCGGGGCCCAGATGCCACCACAGCAGGCCCAGACCGCCGATCACCGCCACGCTCGAAAGCAGCGGGCTCACCGATGGCAGCCAGAACTCATCGGCCGCGTTGAGGGCACCGAAGCCGAGGCCGATCAGCCCGGCGAACAGCGCCATCGGCGCCATCCAGCGCAGCTGCTGCACAGCATTGGCATGGATGTCCGGCGGCAGCGCCGGGCCCAGCAGGGTGATCAGGGGATTTGCGGCGACCAGCAGGATCAGCGTCACCACGATCAGTGCCAGCGCCACCAATGTGTTGATCGCCGCGAGCACATGGGCGCCCTGATCACGCGGCCGGCGGGCCAGCACGCTCACCATGGCACTGTGAAACGGCCCGTTGATCCCGCCCAGCAGGATCAGCATGAACCCCGGCAATACGTAGGCGTAGTTGTAGGCGTCGTAGGCGGCGCCCACCCCAAAGGCGGCGGCGATCACCTGCTGCCGCACCAGACCAGCCACCTTGCTCAGCGCCGTGGCCACCGCCACCACCAGGGCGATGCGGCGCAGGGATTTCACCATCCGGTATCGACCGCAGGCCCATTCGTTCGGCTGATTCTCCACCGCGTCCCCCCACCCCATGCCAACAGCCCCTGCAGCCGCCGCAGCCACGCCGGAGGCGGCCCCCACCGTGCTGCGCTTCGAACCGTTCGTGCAGGGAATCCTGCTGCGGCGCTACAAGCGCTTCCTGGCCGATGTGGAGCTCGCCGATGGCGCAGTGGTGACGACCCACTGCGCTAACACCGGCCCGATGACCGGGGTACTGATCCCCGGTGGCCGGGTGCGGCTGCGCCACGATCCCCGGCCTGAGCGCAAGCTGGCCTGGACGTGGGAGCAGGCGGAAGTGCCCAGCGCCGACGGCTCACCCTGCTGGGTGGGGATCAACACCGCCTTGCCGAACAGGCTGGTGCGCGCCACGATTGCCGCCGGCCTGCTGGAGCCCTGGCTGGGGCCGATCGGGGCGATTCGCGCGGAGGTCCCCTACGGCCGTGGGCGCCGCAGCCGCATCGATCTGCTGCTCACGCCCGCCGAGGGGGCCGCTGATTCCCGCATGATTTATGTG
>CALFOF010000186.1 GCA_937919075.1 uncultured Cyanobium sp.
GGGCCGAGGAGATGTTCGACGGAGCCGTGGCCCTGGCGGTGGGGGCGATCCCGGAAGAGCTGCCCGCGATCGTGACCATCACCCTGGCCATCGGCGTGAACCGCATGGCCAAGCGGCGGGCGATCATCCGCAAGCTGCCGGCGGTGGAAACCCTCGGCAGCACCACGGTGATCTGCACCGACAAGACCGGCACCCTCACCCAGAACCGGATGACGGTGCAACACCTCTATGGCGGCGGTGTGCTGGTGGCGATCGAAGATCTCTGGCCTGCCAACCGCCAAGCAGCCGCCGATGGCGGCACTGAGCAGCCCAACGTGGCCCTGCAGGAAACCGTGCTGGCCGGCCTGCTCTGCAACGACGCCCGCCCCGGCAAGCGGGAAGACCTGGTGGGGGATCCCACCGAGACGGCCCTGCTGGTGGCAGCCCGTTCGGTGGGCCTTGACCGGCAGAACGCTCTTGATCGCCATCCCCGCCGTGATGCGATCCCGTTTGCGTCAGAGCAGCAGTACATGGCCACCCTGCATGGCAGCGCGCGCATCTTGATCAAGGGGTCGGTGGAGGCGGTGCTGCAACGCTGCAGCCGCCAGCTCGATGCCGGCGGAGAGCCGGAGCCGCTGCAGCGCGAGGCGATCGAGGCGGCAGTGGCGGTGATGGCGCGGCGCGGGGAGCGGGTGCTGGCCTTCGCCATCGGCCGGGCCGATCCCGCCACGCACCAGCTGGAACCCCACCATGTGGCCACCGACCTGGATTTTCTCGGTCTGCAGGGGATGCTCGATCCGCCCCGTCCGGAGGCCATCAGTGCCGTGGCGGCCTGTCAGGCCGCCGGCATCCAGGTGAAGATGATCACCGGCGATCACGTGGAAACCGCCCGGGCGATTGCCCGCCAGATCGGCATCGGACGGCCCTTCCGCCCTTCCGGTGCGGCGAAACAGGCAGATGCCGCCGCTGAGCAGGCAGATGCCACTGCCGAGAGGATGGAGGTGGCGGCGATCGATGGGCGCGAGCTGGCGACCTTGGCGCCCGATGCGATCGCTGCGCTGATGGATCGGATCGATGTGTTCGCCCGGGTGGCGCCCGATCAGAAACTCGCTCTGGTGCAGGCCCTGCAGGCCAACGGTGAGGTGGTGGCGATGACCGGCGATGGCGTCAACGATGCCCCGGCGCTCAAGCAGGCCGACATCGGCATCGCCATGGGGAAAGAGGGCACCGAGGTGGCGCGCCAGGCCGCCGACATGCTGCTCACCGATGACAACTTCGCCACGATCGAGGCGGCGGTGGAGGAAGGCCGCACGGTGTACCTCAACCTGCGCAAAACTCTGGCCTTCGTGCTGCCGGTGAATGGCGGTGCGTCGATGACGATCCTGCTCGGCGCTGTGCTCGGCACCCCGCTGCCCGTGACCGCCCTGCAGGTGCTCTGGCTCAACATGATCTGCTCGCTCACGATGTCGATCGCGCTCGCCTTCGAGCCGATCGCCCCGGCGCTGATGCAGCAGCCGCCCCGCTCCCCCGATCAGCCCCTGCTCACCGCTGGGCTGATCCGGCGGTTGCTGGTGGTGTCGCTGTTCAACTGGGGGGTGATCTTCGGCCTGTTCCTCTGGAGCATGGAGCGCTACGGGGATCTGGCCCTGGCACGCACGATGGCGGTGCAGGGCCTGGTGCTGGCCCACCTGGTGTATCTGGCCAGCATCAGCCAACTGCGCCGGGCCCTGTTCGCCCTGCCGCGCCTGGGCTGGCGGGCGCTCACCACTGTGCCGGCCGTGCCGCTGGGCATGGCCGGCACCCTGGCGGTGCAATGGATCTTCAGCCAGACGGGGCTCATGAACCGCCTGATCGGCACCGCCCCGCTCAACCTCGAACAGCTGGGCCTGTGCGCGTTGCCGATGCTGCTGATGCTGCCGGTGGCCTGGCTGGGCGAGCAGCTGGATCCCACCGACGGCCGCGTCTCCACGGACGGCCCGGCCGCAGCGCTCAGGAGGGTGAGGCCATCGCAGCCGTCGGCATAATCCAGGCCCTGCCGTGCGTTTAAGCCGCCGGTTCGCAGGGCTGCTGTTGCAGGAGATCAGCGCGTGAGCAGCATTTCCATGCTGCTGGTGGGCGTGCTGCTGCTGGTGGGCATCGGCTCCAGCAAGTTCTCCGCGCGCCTTGGCGTGCCGGTGCTGGTGTTGTTTCTCGGCGTGGGGATGCTGGCGGGTTCAGAGGGGCTCGGGCGCATCCCCTTTGAGAACTACGCCCTGGCCAGCAACGCCGGCAGCGCGGCCATGGCCTTGATCCTCTTCGACGGCGGCCTGCGCACCTCCCTCGACGCCGTGAGATCCGTGTGGCGCCCCACCCTGGCGCTCTCCACCGTGGGGGTATTGATCACCTCGGTGCTCACCGGCCTGACGGCCGCCTGGGTGTTGCAGTTGCCGTTGCCGCAGGGGCTGCTACTCGGCAGCATCGTGGGCTCTACCGACGCAGCCGCCGTGTTTTCGGTGCTGCGCACCAGCGGGGTGAAGTTGCCCGAGCGCCTCAGCGACACGCTCGAAGTGGAAAGCGGCTCGAACGATCCAATGGCCATCTTTCTCACGGTGGGACTGATCAGCCTGATCACTGGCAGCAACGATTCCGTCGAGGAGCTGGTGTGGCTGTTTGTCAGCCAGTTCGCTGTGGGCAGCCTGGTGGGCATCGCCGTGGGCCGGCTGGCGACCTGGGCGGTGAACCGGATCAAGCTCGACTACCCAGGCCTCTATCCCCTGCTGGCCCTTGCCTTTGGCCTGGTGGCCTTTGGGCTGGCGGCGGTGCTCGGGGGCAGCGGTTTTCTGGCGGTGTACATCGCCGGCATCGTGTTGGGCAGCAGTTCGATCGTGTTTCGGCGCGGCATCTTCTCCTTTCACGATGCGGTGGCCTGGCTGGGGCAGATCGTGCTGTTCGTGATGCTTGGCCTGCTCAGCTTTCCCAGCCGGCTGCTGACCGTTGCCGGCGAGGGGCTGGTGATCGCCCTGGTGCTGATCCTGCTGGCACGACCGCTGGCGGTGGTGGTGTCCCTGCTGCCATTTCGTTTTCGCCCCCGCGAGCTCACCTTCCTCTCCTGAGTGGGCCTGAAGGGGGCGGTGCCGATCACCTTGGCCACCTTTCCGCTGCTGGCAGGTGTGCCGCAAAGCCAGCTGATCTTTAACGCGGTGTTTTTTGTGGTGCTGATCTCAGCGATCATCCAGGGCTGGTCGTTACCACTGGTGGCACGCAGGCTGCACATCGGTCGCCAGGCGGACCCGACACCAGCGCTGTCGGTGGAAATCCATGCCTTGCGCCATGTGGACGGCGAGATCGTGGATTACACCGTGAAACCCGGCGCCCAGGTGGCCGGCCAGCAACTGTGCGATCTGACCTTGCCCGATGGTGTGCTGGTCAAGCTGATCCTGCGGGGAAAACAGGTGGTGATGCCGCGCGGCTCCACGCCCCTGAAGCCTGGCGATCATGTGTTCGTGGCGCTGCGCACCCGCCTGCAGCCCCTGATCGATCGGCTGTTCGATCCCGAGCCGGAAGCCCCCTCGCTGCCGGCAGATCTCGCGCTCAGCTTCAACGCCAGCACCACGGTGGAGCAACTGCATCAATTTTTTGGTTTGCCACTCCCGGTGACAGGCGGTGCCTCCAGCCCTGCGCAAAGCCTCGGTTCTCTCTTACCTGCTGCCGGCCCCAGCTCGGCCGCTCGCCTTGGCAGATTCCGCCTCCAGCCAGGCGACGACGTTGACCTGGTGACCGTGAACACTGGACGCGCTGATCGGGGCTGAGCAACAGCCGGCAAGGCGTCAGGTGTCAGGTGTCAGGCGTCGGCCATTGGGGTCGGGGTTGGGGTTGGCGCTGGCACATACACGTCGAGGGCGGCGGGGCAAAGTTCAAATACCGCGGGGGTTTTGGTGGTCACCTCCCCGTCGGTATTGAGGCGTTTGTGGGATCGGGTGCGCAGCTCAAATGTTTTGCCTTGCCAGCGGTGAATGCCGAAACGCGAGTTGCCACGGCCGGATTTCAGTGCCGGCAGCACGAAGAAGAGTTGCCACCAATGGGGGACTTCCAGGCTGTAGAGATCGAGGCGTTGATCGTCGATCGCGGCATCTTTGGCCACGGTGAGACCACCGCCGTAGAAGCGGCCGTTGCCCACGGCAATCTGCAGCGTGTGGCGATGGATGATCTGTTCCCCATCGATCTGGATCTCGGCATCAAAGCGCCGCAGCGTCAGCAGCGCTTTCACTGCCGCAATCGCATAGGCAAGAATGCCCCACCGCTTCTTCAGATCTTTGGAGAGGGCATCTGTGATCTTGATGCTCAATCCACAACTGGCCACGTTGAAGAAGTACTTGCCATTCACCTTGCCCAGATCAATCGATTGGCGATGGCCACCAGCCACCACGCTGCAGGCTTCGGCCAGCTCCAAAGGGAGCTCCAGGGTGCGGGCCAGGTCGTTGGCTGTGCCCAGGGGCAGAAGGCCCAGGGGAAGGTTGGTTTCCAGCAGCGCATCAATCGCGAGGTTCAAGGTGCCATCACCCCCGCCGATCACAACTGCAGACACTTCCTCCTGATGCCAGCGAATGCAATGGGAAAAGTCTTCCGAGCGCATCACCTGGCCAATGATGTATCTCACCCCCAGGGAGTTGAACGCCGCCACCACCTCGCCAAACCGCTCCAGCCCCTGCCTGGAGTGGAGGTTGATCAACAGGAGAATGGGTTTCCCCGCTCTGTCTGCCATTGCGCCTTGCATGGATCGAGCCGTTCGTCCGATCGTAGGTGGAGCATGAAGATGGTGTGCTTTCCAGGCAATGTCGCGGCGCTGATATCG
The DNA here is from genome assembly GCA_937919075.1 of uncultured Cyanobium sp. GTDB lineage: Bacteria > Cyanobacteriota > Cyanobacteriia > PCC-6307 > Cyanobiaceae > MW101C3. The sequence goes on from CALFOF010000186.1 coordinate 4,811, forward strand.
CGGCGCAGATTTCGGGGCGCAGATTTCACGGCACTGATCCAGTGAAGATCGTTGGCCTGGGGGCGAACACTGCGCGATCACTGACCCCTG
>CALFOF010000187.1 GCA_937919075.1 uncultured Cyanobium sp.
CGCCAGGGAGCGTCTGTGCCTGGGCCTGCCACTGCTGCTGCCCGAGCCACTGCTGCTCGAGCCAGTGCTGCTGGCGGCCTCAGCGATCGCGCCAGAGCAGCACGCCGAAGAGCAGCAGGGCTCCGCTCTGGATGATCAGGTCTCCTGAGGCCAGCTCCGCCCCCGCGCTCAGCCGCAGCGCCATGGTGGCCAGGCCGATCGCCGCAGAGGCGGTGAAAGCGAACCACAGGCCCCGCCGCAGCCCGCGCCAGGGCGTGCGGGCTTCCTCCAGCAACCGAGCCCGCAGTTCGGGATCGAGCGGCCTGGGCGGGGTGGCTGGCATCGGCAGGCGCTTGGGGAGGGCTCAATGCTAGTTTCCAGGGACTGCCGGTGTAGCTCAGTGGTAGAGCAACTGATTCGTAATCAGTAGGTCGTCGGTTCAAGTCCGATCACCGGCTTTCTTCTATAGATCCAACCGCCAAGGATGAAGCGGCTCATCTATTTCAGGAGGAATCTTCAGGGTCACGCTTGGTAAGCGTCGCGATCGGCGATGTTCATCGGATCTGCGGTGTTCATACGATCAGTGATGTTCATCGGATCGTCCGTGAGCAGCACCAGCCGTTCGATCTCCGCCTGGGCCGCCGGCATCCGATCGAAAGGATCACGGCGTGGCTGCGGGAAGGACAAATCCAGCACCACGCATCCTTCATCGCTGCGAAAGGGACCGTGCACATCCCCTGGGGGGCGGCTGGCTCGAAAGCCCGGCCGCCTGAACGGCCAGCACCCCGCCCATGGACTGGGCGATCAGGGCGCAGGGGCGATCCATCTGGGAGAGCACCAGCTCCAACAGGTCCAGCCAGCCGTAGACGCCTGGGTCTGCGGCGGTATCCCCAAAGCCGGGCCAGCCGAGATACAAGCGCTGCGCTGGATGGGTCAGCCGTTCGGCGACGGGGCGCCAGAAGCTGGTGTTGCCGAAGGCTCCGGGAAGAAACAGCAGGCGCTCGGGCGCGGCTGCAGAGATCCGTTCCATGCGGCAGAGCGAGAGCGGCAGATCGATCTGATCCTGGCCGCGAAGGAGCCGTTCAATCTGAGCGGCGGAGCCGGACACAACAAGCGCAAGTAAGATTCTTACCAGCCAGTTCTTACGCTTCCCTGCCGATGCGGATCACCACGAAGGGCCAGGTCACCATTCCGCAGGACATCCGCCTGCAGTGCGGCCTTCTGCCCCACACCGAAGTGGCCTTTCGTGTGGAAGAGGGGCGCGTGATCCTTGAAAAGGCACCGCAGCAGCCATCGCCCGGGACCGAGGCTGTCCAACGGCTGCGCCAGGCGCGGCTGCGCACCCGCATGAGCACCGATGAACTCCTGGCCCTGACCCGCGGCGAGGCGGGCGGATGGTGCTGGTCGACTCCAACGTGATCCTCGTTGTGGCCACGGCGGATCCCCAGTGGTGCGATTGGAGTGCGGCCCAGCTGAGCCAATGGCTCGACCGGGGGGCGGTGGCGATCAACGCCATCGTTTACGGAGAGATCGCCTTTGCCTGCCAGACGATCGAGGAAGTTGATGCACTACTGCCGGCGCATCTGTTTAATTTTCGGCCCCTGCCGCGTGAGGCGGCATTTTTAGCAGCCCGCGCCCACGCTGACTACCGAGGCCGCGGCGGAGAGCGACGATCGATTCTGCCGGATTTCCTCATCGGTGCCCATGCGCTGGTGGAGCGAATCCCGCTGCTCACCCGCGATCAACGCCGCTACCGGCAGGCGTTTCCAGGGCTGGAACTGATCAGCCCTTGAAGACTGAAACAACAGAGGGACAGGGCACCAGCAGAAGTGAATGACCATGCGAACCTAATTGCCAAGAGATGTAGGCCACTGATTGGCACGCCTGGTAAAACCGTACAAAAGACTACTGTACAAAAGGCTGTAGACACAACCCTGAGAAGCCCTGTCAGCACAGGTCCTGGACACTGATTCGTATTCAGTAGGTCGTCGGTTCAAGTCCGATCATCGCATTCTCCTATAGATCCAACCGCCAAAGATGAAGCGGCTCATCTATTCCAGCTGGAATCTTCATGGTCACGGTTGGTAAGCGTCGCGATCGGCGATGTTCATCGGATCGGCGATGTTCATCCGATCGGTGGTGCCCATCATTCGATGGCTGCCCGATCGGATCTCCATCTCCTTCTCCATCTCCATCGGCCTTTTCCTTGGCTTTGGCTTTTTCCTTGACAAGCAGCCATTGACACGCAGCCGTTGATGTCGAGGCCGTTGATGTCGAGGGCGTTGATGTCGAGAGCGTCAGGGAGTTGATCAGCGGGAACCAGGCAAAAACCCAACCTCCCCGATCGAGCGTTCCTCGCGCAGTTGTGGCCGCTCAAAACCAGACACGAAGCTGCTCTGCTCCCCTCCGCATCCCTGAAGTGGTGATTGTCCGGCGCGACGTCACCGAGGCGAAGGGAATCGGCATGGGGCCGCAGCCGCTCACCAGAAGGTGCGGCAGGGGAAAGCCGCCAAGGCGGGATCGGCCGTGAGCAGCACCAGCCGTTCGATCTCCGCCTGGGCCGCCAGCAGCCGATCGAAAGGATCACGGTGTGGCTGCGGAAAGGTTCCAGCCCGCCGTGCATGGGCATGGTGAATCATCAGGTTCTGAAAGCCGTCGGCGTGCAGCAGCCCATCGAGATCCGCCAGGGCGTCGCGCAACTCGGGCAGCTTGCCGCTGTGGTGCTTGATGCTCAGCTCCCAGACGGTGGCGGAGCTCACCCAGAGCTGGGAGGTGGGGTCCTTCAGCACCATGAGCGCGCTGCTGGATAGCTGCTCCGGCAGGAACCACCACCACACCAGCACATGGCTGTCGAGCAGATAGGCGTCTGCACGGCTGACGCCCAGGCTCATGGCTGGGGTGGGGGCAGCAGGCTCGTGGTGTCCCAGAGGGCCAGGTCGTCGGCAGTGAGCGGCTGCAGCAGCGCTTCGGGATCGGCCAGCGGGCTGCCGCTGCGCAGCCTTCCGGGCAGGCGTTGGGGCGGCGTGGCCTCCAATGGCATCAGCCGCGCCCAAGGCGTGCCGGCCTTGGCCAGCACGATCGTTTCACCAGCGTGGGCGGCATCAATCAGGCGCGACAGCTGGGTCTTGGCCTCGTGCACATTGACCAGCCGCGGCCGAAGAGGGGGAGGGGCACCCATCGAGAAGGAAATGTTCTGCGGCTTAGCTTAGGGCTGGACTAAGGAAGAGGCCGTGCCTGTCGCCTGGCAGCAAACGGGTGCTGCCGGCAGGCATTGATGACGCTGAAACGGATCAGGCGTTGATGACGCTCTGGCCGGCGGGCTGTTGAAGGTGCTCCAGGCGGGCGAGGCGCAGGTCGTGGCGGGTGACGCCGTAGCCGAGTTTGCGGGCCACCAGCAGAAATTCCCGCAGGGAGCGGCAGTGGCGCAGCGGCGATCGCAGCTCTGGATCCCGCTCCGCCTCAGCCACCAATCGCTCCAGTTCGCTGCGGCTCATGGCACATTCCGCGTTTTGTTCAGCGTTACCGCAAGCACCTGTGGCGGCAAGTGGCCGCGCAACACACCGACGTCGTCAAGCCGCCAGCAGCAAGGCCTGGATCCCTCCAGCATGCCGCCACTGGCGCGCCAACGCCCCTCACCACAGGGTCAGGGGGAAGCCGGGCAGTCTTCGTGGCTCACTTCCAGCTGCAATGTGCTCTGGCGGATGCCCAACGCCCGCAACCGCCGGCGGGCTTCCACCAGCAGGGCGTGGCCGTCGTCGGTGGGTGCCTGTTCCAGGCGCACCACGTGGGCCGTGAGCGCCAGCCGGGAGGTGCTGACACCCCAGGCGTGCAGATCGCGCACATCGACCACATCCGGCAACTCCAGCAGCGCCGCGCGGATTGCCACCAGATCGGTGCCACGCGGCGCCACATCGAGGCTCACGGCAATGGCCTCCCGCAATAGGGAAACGGCACTGATCATCACCACAAGGCCTACAGCGATGGCGGTGAGGGGATCCAGCCAGGCCCACTGGGTGAGGCCCACCAGCAGGGTGCTGATCAGCACGGCCACGGACACGGCCGCATCGGTCAGCAGATGCAGCACGGCCGCCCGCTGGTTGAGGTCATGGTGGTGGTGCTGGCCGAACAGGCGCGCCGAGAGCAGGTTGATCACGACGCCGGCTGCCGCCGCCCAGGCCACGGGCGCGGGATGCAGCAGCACGGGCGCATACAGCCGCTCGACGCCTTCCACCACCACCACGCCACCGGCCACCAGGATCAACAGCCCGTTCGCCAGCGAGGCCATATGGGTGGAGCGTCCGTAGCCGAAGGTGAAGCGTCCCTTCGCAGGCCGCTGGCTCAGGCGCTCCGCCCCCCAGCCGAGCGTCAGACCGATCACATCGCCGAGGTTGTGCAGGGCATCACCCACCAGGGCCAATGAGCCGAAGCTCAGGCCGATCACCAGCTGCAGGCTGGTCAGCAGGGTGTTGAGCAACACGCTCCACTTGAAGGCGCCGGCAGGGCTGGCGCCGGCGTGATGCCCGTGGGAATGGCCGTGCTGATGGCGGAGGGATTGGCCAGGGGAATGGCCAGGGCCGTTCCGAGCGCCGGAAGGAGAGGAACGTTTCGCGTTCACCGATAGCCCCCTGCGGTCGAGGACAAGGTAAGCGGCGCTCCGGTACAGATCATTGGCGGTGGCTTGCTGAAGGGATGTACGGGGGTTGTGCGGGTGCTGGCTCGGTGTGGTTCTGCAGAGGCTGGAAGGGGTGGTGACTGCAGCTCGTTTCTGCCGAAGACTCCTGCAGAAGGTTCCTGCGGCTGATTGTTGCGGCTGATGACTGCAGCCAATTGCTACGGCTGATTCCTGCATGGCACTGCCGGCGGCTTGTTTAGAGGCGAATCTGAGACACATTGCTCCACATTGCATCAGATTGCGGCATTCG
>CALFOF010000188.1 GCA_937919075.1 uncultured Cyanobium sp.
TTGATCGGTGCCAGAGGCACGAGCCGAGACCAGAAGCCCGGCTGGGGCGTCACCTACACCGCCCGGGTGCGCGTCACCGTCACCGCTGGAGGCCTGGCACCCCTGGTTCGCGAGGGCAGCGGTGCCGGCCACGGCATCGACGTTGACCTGGGCCAGGCCCACGAATCCGCCCTCAAGGAAGCCGAGACCGACGCCATGAAGCGGGCCCTGATGACCTTCGGGAACCCGTTTGGGCTCGCTCTCTATGACAAGCGCCAGCGGGAGGTCAGCAGTGCTGCGGGCAAGGGTGATGGGCCTCAGCGGCCTGGTGGGCAGCAGTCTTCTCTGAGTCGGCCGAAGGCTGGTTCTCCCGCCACCACTGCTTCCCCGGCTCAGGGTCGCTCCAATGCCACGTCCTCGACGTCTACGCCTTCAGCCCCGGCCGACCTCGGCCAGGTGCCCCTCGATGCCGAGACGATCCAGCACCTCCACAGCACCCTGCGGACCCTGCCACGCCCCCTGCTGGAAAGCCTCACCCGGGCCTTCCGCAAGCGGTTTCAGGTGCCCGAGGAGGCGGTGACGATCGCTGATCGGATCAACCAGAAATGCCACCACGACTGGATTGAGACCTTCCTCGTGCAGCACCAGGCGAGCAGCGACTGAGTCCCTGGCGCCAATGCGCATCCCCTGCTAGCACAGGTGTACGCCCGTCGTGGTTGTCATGGTGCCGGTCCCGCTCTCCCGTCTGCAGCCTTCCCGCACCGACGAGATCGAGGACTGGCCCTATCTCGATGAGGCTGTGCTGCTCAGGACCCGCAGCCGCAAGGTCTGCATGACCTGCCACTGGTTCCGGCACCACGCTGGGGTGAACTGCATCCCAGTCCTTACCTGCCAGCTGCACCAGGGCTTGATCGCCCACGGCGAGCACCTCACCAGCCGCTGCCAAGGCTGGACCGACGACTAGGTCCGCCAGAAGGGCTGGGCGCCGGAGGTGGCCTGAGCGCCCCATGCACGTCGGTGGCCGGAAGCGACCGCCGCTCTCGCCCCAGGAAGGCTGGCTGAGCGACGGCCGCCAGGTGCTGCACTTCAGGCCAAGGCGTTACGACCGTTGGAGTCAGAGCCTGGAGGTGACCTTCGGGGAGGTGATGGCCGGCGGTGAGCCGCCACTGCTCAAGAAGTGCAGGGAGCTGACGCGCGAGCAGGCGATAAGGCTCTGGTCCCAGAAGCGCCAGCAGGGCTGGCAGGCCTGTTCACCGCCGTGGAGGCCGCCTGCTCCTCCACGGGCCTGAACTGCATTACCACCACTGCGTCGCCCAGCCACGGTGGCGGACGAACCAGGTCGTCATCGCCCGAATCGTGAGCGGATCCTCGCTGCCTTCATCGGTTGGGTCAGGACGCCTTGAACTCTGGCGCGACCATCAGGCGGTGGGTGAGTCTGTCTGTGGAGTGGGGGGAACCAAGGCGTCGAGCCGGTTGGCCATGTGGGCAACTGGAATCATCAAGAGGATGGCCAGTGAGCACTGCAACCACTGCTGCAGGGTGAGCGGTGCCGTACCGAAGAATCCATTCATCGGCTCCCACTGGCTGAACAGCACCTGCAGCAGCAGCGCACCCGCAAGGCCGAGCAGCAGCGGCGGTGAGCGCCACAGGGCGCTGGCCAGCCGGCCCCAGTGCCAGGGCAGGTGCTGGGCCACTTCACTGAGGCTGATCAGGTAGGCCACCCGCGAGAGCACCAGGGTCTGCACCGCCATGGTGCGGGCGACAGCGCGATCGCCGCTCTGGCTCTCGGCCCAGAAGAACATCGCGAAGATCACCACCCAGCTGAAGGCCGACACCAGCAGCAGCCGCTGCAGCAGCGGGCGGTTGAGCAGGGGGCGATCGGGGCGCTGTGGCGGCAGGTTCATCAGCCCGGGAGCCTTCGGCTCAAACGCCAGCGGCAGCGACATGGTGAGCGAGTTGACCATGTTCAGCCAGAGCACCTGCAGGGCGGTGATCGGCAGCTCCAGCCCCATCAGGGCACTGAGCAGGATCGTGAAGGATTCACCGCCGTTCACCGGCAGGCAGAAGGCCATGGCGCGGTGCAGGTTGAGGGCGACGCCCCGTCCTTCCTCCACCGCGGCGGCGATGGCGGCGAAATTGTCATCGGTGAGCACCATGGCGGCGGCGTCCCGGGCCACGGCGGTGCCGCCGGCTCCCATGGCGATGCCGATGTCGGCCTGGCGCAGCGCCGGAGCATCGTTAACGCCATCACCGGTCATGGCCACGATCTGGCCGCTGCCCTGCAGGCTGCGCACCAGCTGCAGTTTCTGCGCCGGTGCCATGCGCGCGAAGACATCGGTCTGCAGAGCCACAGCGTCGAGCTGATCTGCAGGCAGGGCCGCCAGGCCTCGGCCATCGATGGCGAGCGGCTCCGGCTGGTGGCCGATCCCCATCTGGCGGGCGATCGCGGTGGCGGTGCGGATGTGATCGCCGGTGATCATCTTCACGGTGATGCCCGCGGCCCGGCAGGCGGCCACCGCACGCGTGGCCTCGGGGCGCGGTGGATCGGCCATGCCCTGCAAGCCCAGAAAGGTGAGGTTGGCTTCGATGTGGTCATGCCGCAGAGACACCTGCTCGGGTTGCGCCTGCCCCATGGCGAAAGCCAGCACCCGCTCCCCCTGGCCGGCCATGGCGTCGACGGCGGCGTGAATGGCAGCGGCATCCGGGGGTTCCGGCCCACCGTTGCGGTCGCATTGCCAGCGGCAGCGGGGCAGCACCGCCTCCAGCGATCCCTTCACCAGAATCCGCTCGCTGCCATGCAGGGTGGCCATCACCTGCAGCTCAGCTTCAAAGGGAAGGGCATCGCGCCGGGGGTGGCGGCGATGGGCCTCCGCATGATCGAAACCGGCCCGCTGCGCCGCCGCCAGCAGAGCGGTTTCCGTCGGATCCCCCACCAGACCCTCATGGTGGCTGGGTCTGGCATCGCTGCAGAGCAGACCGGCCAGGAGCAGCTCGCGTAGGGCGCGATTCGTTGCCAATGGGTCAGGCAGCTGCAGCCCGGCGGGGGAGCCATCCGGCCAGAGTTCCTCCAGCTGCAGTCGCTGCCCGGCCGCGTAGAGCTCCTGCACCGCCATGCGGTTCTGGGTGAGGGTGCCGGTCTTGTCGGAGCAAATCACCGTGGCGCTGCCGAGGGCTTCCACCGCTGGCAGCTTGCGGATGATCGCGTTGCGCCGGGCCATGCGGTGCACGCCGATCGCCAGTGTGATGGTGACGATGGCCGGCAACTCCTCCGGGATGGCACTCACGGCCAGGGCCACAGCGGCATCAAACATCTCAGCGCCGCTGCGACCTCTGGCCAGGCCCACCAGCGCCGTGAGAATCGACAGACCCAGCACAAAGCGCAGAACGGTGATGCTGAAGCGCCCGAACTTGCGCGTCAGCGGTGTGCTGAGCGGGGAACCCCGCTGCAGGGAAGCGGCCAGATCCCCCAGTTCGGTGGCATCACCGGTGGCGACCACCAGCCCACGCCCCTGGCCGGTGGTCACGAAGCTGCCGGCGTAGGCCATCCCGTAGCGCTCCGCCAGGGGGGCATCAGCCGGATCGGCGGCGATGGCCTTGGCGACCGGCAGGGATTCGCCGGTGAGGCTGGATTCATCCAGCTGCAGGTTGCGCACCTGCAGCAGCCGCAGGTCGGCGGGCACCTGATCGCCTGCGGACAGAAGCACCACATCGCCGGGCACCAGGTGCTGGGCCTCGAGCCGCTGCTGCTGCCCGTCACGCAGGACTTTGTTGTCGGAGCGGATCTCGAGGGCGAGGGCCCCGATCGAGCGCTCAGCGCGGCTCTCCTGCACAAACCCGATCACCGCATTGATCACGGTGACGCTCCAGATCACCGCCGCTTCCCGCAGCGAGCCGGTGAGGGCTTTAACTGCGCCGGTGATCAGCAGGGCATAGAGAAGGGGGGCATGGAACTGAGCCAGAAACTGAAGCCACAGCGGCCGTTGCGGCCGCCGTGTCAGCCGGTTGGCCCCCAGGTGCCGCAGCCGCTCCTGAGCGTCGCCGCTGCTCAGGCCCCGGACGGGATCGACCGCCAGCCGCTCCTGCAGTTGCTCGATGGTGAGGACATGAGCTCCGCGTAACTGCAGGTCCATCGGGGTCGGCTCAGGCGTTGGGTCAGGAGTGACTGAGGGCTTGCTGGAGGGCCGCATGGCGGCTGGGGCGGAGCGAGACACCCGGAATCCCGGGGACTCCGATGCGGTTGAGCCGCGCCAGCGGTTGATCGGCTGACACCACGATGACGACGCTGCGGCCTTGCTGTTGGCTGTCCAGACAGAGGGTCTCGATGGCCAGGGCGGCCGTCACCCCCAGGAGGGGGACATCGCTGAGGTCGAGGATCAGGGTCTGAAACGCGCCGATGGCATTGAGCTTCTGGGTCAGGACTTTGCCTGCCCCGAAGCTCAGCGGACCGCTCATCTGCAGCAGCAGCAGCTGATCGCCTGCCTGGTGGAGGAGCTGCTGCTCGTGGGGCGAGAGCAGGCCTGGCTCATCCGGTTCAGCTCCGCCGCGGAGACTGCGTGCCGCCTGCTTCTGCTGTTCGTTCTGGCGTTGCAGGCTGAACAGGTTGGCCAGAAACATCCCCACCAGCACGGCGGTGATCAGATCCCAGAACACCGTGAGCAGGAGCACCAGCCACATCAGCACGGTGGTGCGCAGAGACAACCGTGGTGCGCGAAACAGGAAGGACCAGTCGATGATGTCGAGGCCAACCTTGAGCAGGATTCCGGCCAGCAGAGCCAGCGGAATCGGACTGGCCAGAGGCCCGGCCCCAAGGCAGATCAGCAGCAGGACAACCGCATGGGTGATGCCGGAAAGCCTGGTGCGGCCGCCGGCCTGCACATTCACCACGGTGCGCATGGTGGCGCCGGCTCCAGGCAGACCGCCCAGCAGCGCGGCCGCCGTATTGCCGATTCCCTGGCCGATCAGTTCGCGATCGGAGTTGTGATGCGTGCGGGTGACACTGTCGGCCACCAGGGAGGTGAGGAGGGTGTCGAGCGAACCCAGAAGGGCCAGGGTGATGGCTCCGCTGATCAGCAGTTGCAGATCGCCAAGGGGGAAACGGGGCCAGCTCAGCTGCGGCAGGCCGCTTGCCATGGGGCCCAGCCTGGGCAGAGCCTCATGGGGCAACGCGATCACCGAGAGCAGGGTCCCCACCACCAGAACCACCAGTGGGGCAGGAAGCACCTTGCTCCAGCGGCGTGGGTAGAGCATCACGGCCGCGAAGCTCAGTCCCCCCACCAGCAACGCCAGTCCGTTGGTTCCTGGTAGCGCACCGGGCAGAGCTGTAAGCACCGCCGGAATTGAACCGGAGAGCTTCAGGCCGAGCAGTGGCGGCAGCTGCAGGATCACGATGATCACGCCGATCCCCGACATGAAGCCAGAGATCACCGTGTAGGGCATGAAGGTGAGGGTCTGACCAAGCCGCAGCACACCCATCAGTACCTGCAGCAGCCCGGCCAGGGCCGCAATGCCGAAGGCCAAAGGCAGAGCATCTTCGATGCCGTAGCGCCGGGTGAGCACAGCCAGCAGCCCCGTCATCACAACGGTCATCGGCCCAGTCGGGCCAGAAACTTGGGTTGCTGTACCGCCCAGCAGGGCTGCCAGGAAGCCCAGCACGATGGCGCCATAGAGACCCGCCAGGGCACCAGCTCCTGAGGCGACACCAAAGGCCAGCGCCAGAGGTAGGGCCACCACGGCAGCGGTGAATCCGCCCGCCAGATCGCTGCGCCAGTGCTGAAGCGTCACTTGGGGCTGATGGGAGGGAGCCATCAGTGGGCCGCAGACATGGATCCGCCGCGTCCGCCGGCTTCCTCCGCCACGCCGATGCGGGCGAACAGATCGGTGCTTTCGGGGTTGAGGTTCAGAACCTCCACGCTGCTCCCGCCGAGCTTGAGGCGACGGATCACCTGATCCAGTGCCGTGACCCCGCTCTGATCCCAAATGTGGGCGTCGGCCATATCGATGGTCACATGCTCGGGATGTTCATGCAGCTCGAACCCCTGGCGGAAATAGATGCTGCTTACAAAAAACAGCTGACCCTGAACCCGGTAGAGGCGATGGTTGGGCGCGAGCAGCTCGCTGCTCACCGCGATCACCTTGGCCACCTTGCGGCTGAACAGGATGCCGGCCAGGGCCACGCCCGCCAGCAGGCCCAGCGCCAGGTTGTGGGTGAGCACGGTGACCACCACCGTGAGCAGCATCACGGCGGTGTCGCTCTTGGGGATGCGGCGGATGTCGCTGATCGAACCCCAGTTGGCCGTATTGATGGCGATCATCACCATCACCCCCACGAGAGTGGCCATCGGGATCTGATTCACCCACTGGCTAGCCAGCAGGATCATCGCCAGCAGGGCCACACCCGACGTCAGCGTCGACAGGCGGGTGCGGCCGCCGTAGCTCACGTTCATCACCGACTGCCCCACCAGGGCGCAGCCGGCCATGCCGCCGAACAGCGAGCTGACGATGTTGCCGATGCCCTGGCCGCGGGCCTCGGCGTTCTTGGAGCTGGTGCTGTCGGTGAGGTCGTCGAGGATGTCCTGGGTCAGAAAGGTTTCCATCAGACCCACCAGCGAGATCGCCAGCGCCGTGGGCAGGATGACCCCGAGGGTTTCGAGGTTGAAGGGCACCTGGGGTAGGCCGAGCTGGGGCAGGCCACTCGGCAGGCTGCCGAGGCTGGCCACTGTGGGGATCTCAAGCCCCAGTCGAATCGACAGGCCGGTGCTGATCAGGATCGCCACCAGAGCCGAGGGCACGGCGGTGGTGAGCCGCGGAAGCAGGTAGATGATCGCCAGGGTGAGGGCCATCAGGCCCCACACCGCGGGCAGCTGGCCGGCGAGCACGGTCACTTTCTCCGGGTGGAACCAGTTGAGTCCCAATTGGGGCAACTGGGCCAGAAGGATCAGGATGGCCAGGGCGTTCACGAAGCCGGCCATCACCGGCTGCGGCACGAAACGCATCTGGTGGGCCAGGCGCAGGTAGCCCCAGGCGATCTGCAGCACGCCGGTGAGGATCCCCGCTGCCAGCAGGTACTGCAGGCCGAGCCCCTCGCCGAGGGCGTTGCCCTGCTGCACCAGGCCCGTCATCAGCAGGGCGGTGGAGCCGGTGGCGGAGGTGATCATCGCCGTGCGGCCGCCCACGACCGCCAGCGTCACGGAGAGCAGAAAGGCCCCGAACAGGCCCACGCGGGGATCCACGCCGGCGATCCCGGAGAAGGCGATCGCCTCCGGGATCATTGCGAAGGCCACCACCAGGCCCGAGAGGATGTCGCGGTGGGGTTTGCCCCACCACGACTTGAGGAAATCGGTCACGTTGTCAGTCCAGTGATCAGATGCAGCAGCTGCACTGAGACAGGCTGGTCCTGGGCAGGACCCATGGCCTCAGCGAAGGATCGCAGCCGTTACGGGGGACTGATCAACATGTGCTCAAGCTATCAGCGCCGGATTGGCCTCCCGGATTGACTGCATCAAAGGCAACGTGGGGCCGATGCCATGCCATCTGTTGGTGACGGCGTTGCGGAGGCAACCATGAGTGAACAGCCCCTGAACGAGCAGTTCGAGCTCGACGCCCGCTGCGATCAACCCTTTCGAGTGCTCACCCTGGCGGCCGGGGCGATCGCCACCTTGGGCCTGCTGGCGAACAGCAGCGCCGTGGTGATCGGCGCGATGTTGATCGCACCCTGGATGCTGCCGCTGCGGGCGGCGGCCTTCGGGATCCTGCAGGGGCGCCTGCTGCTGGTGGGCCGTGCTCTGCTCACCCTGCTGATCGGCCTCGGCATGACAGTGGTGTTGTCGGTGCTGCTGGGTGTATCGGTGGGGCTGCCGATCCTGGGATCGGAGGTGGCGGCCCGCACGCAGCCGAACCTGCTGGATCTGGGTGTGGCTTTGGTGGCAGGAGCGATCGCCGCCTACGCCGCGGTGAGCAGCAAGGCCATCAGCTCCCTGGCCGGCACCGCGATCGCCGTGGCGCTGGTGCCACCGGTGTGCGCCTTTGGGCTGCTGCTTGCCTCAGCGCAATGGAGTGAGGCTCTGGGGGCTGCCTTGTTGTTTGCGGCCAACCTGCTGGGAATCCTCAGCGGAGCGCTGATCACCCTGGCGGTGTGCCTGCCGGAGCTGCGCATCAGGCTCTGGCGCAGTCGCGTTGGGCTGGTGAGTCTGCTGCTCACGGCGCTGCTGCTGATCCCCCTGACGGGCAGCTTCCTGACGCTGATGGCCAAGGCCAGAAAGGCAGCGGCCCTCGACCAGATTCAGCAGGCGATCACGGCATCCCTCAAGAACCGCACCATCACCCTGGGGCAGGATTCCGAACTGATCAATGTGCGGATTGACTGGAGCCAGAATCCTCCCTTGATTCGCGCCGCTGTGCGTGTCACCAATCCCCGGCTGCCGACGACACGCCAAGTGGCGGCGGTGCAGAATTACATCAACGACCAGCAGCCGATCCGCTATCGGCTGCTTGTTCAGCGTGTTTCTGTCGACGTGGTTGGCCCCGAGACAGAACCCAATCCCTCGGAGACGCTCCCTCAGGTGGACCCTCGCGATCTAGCCTCTCCCGAGCTGATCAACAACGTGCCCGCCACTCCTGATCGCCAGGTCCTGGAGTAATTCCCAAAAAAGATTGCGCTTGGGAGTCAGTACTTTTTGTGCAACGGTGAACCGATCTCAAAAGCACAACAAAGCCCGGAGCGTTGGCCCCGGGCGTTTGTCTGCTCAGCCGTGGTGCCTTCCCGAGGGGGTCGGGCGCAGCTGTGCGGTCGGTTGATCGTTTTCAGATCAGAAAGTCTTTGGTTTTGGGGCGGAGCTGCCGGCGCTGGCACCTGGGGCCAGGTGTCGAGTGGGACGTTCCGTTCGATCCGGGGCACCTCAGGCGGTGCAGTGGACGGCGTGTGTCCCCTCCAGGAAAAACCACGCCAGGAACATCAGTGATCCGTCGAGAGTGTTGGAGCAGGGGCCGGATCGTCAGCGCGCTCCTCGCCGCTGCTCAGGGGGGGTGTCTTCCATCAATGGAGCCTCCGAATCCCGTTGCAGCCACGATGGGCCCGCCCAGCGGAGCCAGCAAGGGCTGCAGCACTTCCGACACTGGTCTTCACGGGGGGCAACAGGGGTTCATGAAGGGGGCTCAACACCCATCGGATGAGTTCAGCGGCATAGGGCTGCATGGCGGCCCACCGGCCGGATGCTGCTGACGGCAGTGCCGGGGTCCCGGCGCACCTTCACTCGGAAGGTGCAGTGGGCTGGCCCAAGGTGCTCGATCAGGGCCTCCCGGGCCTCGTGATGCAGCTCCTCAAGTGTGAGCGCGGTGATGAGGATGGGCAGGGTCACTCCTGCGGAGAAGGCTGCGCCTACGGCCTGTGCCTCCAGGTGGCCGGGGCGTTCAGCCAGAACGCGGAACACGATCTCTCGCATGCGGGGGTATCTCCTTCTTTCCGGCTCCATCCTTGGCCTGCCGAGGCGAGAGCGCAGGTGCGGCCGGATACGGGGAACCGGCCCTGCGGGCACGTGTCACTGCCGTCTCAGGCGAGCCAACCCCGCCCAGCTGCCAGCCGTGTGGCCTCCTGCACGGCCGTGATGCAGCGCTGAGCGCGGCGTTTGGCATCGTCCTGGCCCTGGGACCGCAGCACGTAGGCCTCCATCGCTTCCGGCGTCTCGATCAGCGCCAGCAGGCCTGTGGTGCGCGCACTGAGGGAGCCATCGGCGAGCAGGCGGCTCACCAGGCTGTGGACCCACAGCTGCTCCCCTGTGGAGCCTGGAGAAAAGAGCTCCTGGCGCAGCACTCCCAGCAGCGACTGCTTGAGGGCATCGAGCTGGCCCGGCCGCAGCCGGCGGCTGTTGGGCAGGCCCGCCGCAGGGCCGGCCAGGATCGCAGCAGGACGATCGGGGGCGTGTTCCACGCTCCAGCTCAGGCCGGTGCCCGGCAGCCCCACGGTGGTGCGCGGCCCACCGCTGCGGTTCACCGGGATGTTGAACGAGGCCCCCCGCCCGCCAACGGAGATCGAGCTCAACCCACCCTTGCTGAAATTGAAGCGCAGCGGACCCAGGCGGGCGGAGCGGCGGAAGCGGAAACCCATGGCAATCAGCGGGTCGGCTCGCGGGGATGGCCCGGGCAGGCTTCAGGTTGCCGTGCGGGTGCAGCAGTCCGCAAATCCATGCGCCCAGCGCATAGAACTGCCGGTGCTGCAGCCTCTCCGAGGAGTAGAGGGGCGCCTAAGAAGCATTGCACTGACTGGTTTTTTCCAGGTACGGGAACAGGAACCTCACAGGCTCACCACCACTGGCCAGAAGGCGTACTTTGAACTTGAGGGGAGGCCCGGGAGCCAACCCAGGTCCCACCCTCCACCAGAGTCCGGCCAGGGATCACCCGAGCCGGTGCGCACA
>CALFOF010000189.1 GCA_937919075.1 uncultured Cyanobium sp.
CGACTTCCAACGGTGAACACACGCAGCCGCCGATGCCAGCACTCGCCGACAGCTGCGCTAATGCCGGCACCCGTTCAGCGATGCCATGGCTGATGGCAAGTTCCCGTTGCAGCCGCTGTTCCTCCCAACTGGTGAGCACAGTCACCGCCAGCAGAGTTGGAGTAGCCAAGCCTGCCTGCTGAGCGCCTTCTTCCGCTGCAGCCTGAGCCGCCTTTAACGCTTCACTGCCGGCACAGGCATGCACGGTGATCAGCTCCGCCCCCAGCGCCGCCGCCCGCCGGCAAGCACCGGCCATCGTGGCCGGGATGTCGTGAAATTTGAGATCGAGAAACACTCGCAGGCCCTGCTCACGCAACTGAGCCACCACCTCCGGCCCCGCCTGCACGAACAACTCCAGCCCCACCTTCACCCAACGCAGCCCTTCCACTTGAGCGCTGAAGGCCAAAGCCTGATCAGGGGCCATGCCATCGAGGGCCACGATGATCCGTTCCGCTGATTCAGCCGAGAAAGAAGTAGCCACACACCATCTCCGCAGAGCCCTCATCGTGATTGGTCATGGGCAACCCCTCGAATCAAGCCGCCACTTGAAAGCAATCGGCCGGCACCCCTTTCACACCCACATCGGCCTGAAACAGGCCACCGGCCAAAGGCTCGGCCTTGATTGCAGCAGCATCCATCTCCCTTCTCGCAGTCGTAATAAACAACTGATCCAAGTGGGGGCCGCCAAAACAACAGGAGGTGACCTGACGGCAAGGCAAGGCCAGCCGTTCAAGCCGTTGACCGCTAACTGGATCCCAACGCGTCACGCAACCACCGCCAAACAGGGCGATCCAAAGCATTCCCTCCGCATCGATGCACATGCCATCCGGAACAGCATCCCAATCCTCTGGAATATGAACACAGATGCTGGGTTCTCCTGCGATCTCACCTGAGTTGGTGAGCGGGAAGGCCAGCACATTCAGCGTTGGCGAATCAATCAAATAGAGCGTCCCTCGGTCTTGGCTCCAGGCCAATCCGTTGGAGATCGTGAGCCCCTGCCGTTGACGAACGCAGCTGAAATCGGCATTGACCCGCCAAAGGGCTCCTGCCAGCGGCTCGAAGTCGTAAGCCATCGTGCCGGCCCAAAAGCGCCCCCATGGATCACATTTGCCGTCATTGAAACGATTTCCAGGTCGATCGGCCTCAGGATCAGACAACAAGGTCACCGCTTCCGTGATCGGATCCAGCCTCAGAAACCCCGTTGCGGTTGCCAGGAGCAAGTCCCCTGCAGAGGTGGGAACAACCGCACCCACATGGGCGGGAAGATGCAAGAAATGATTCCTACCCGTTTGAGGATCAAACAGGCCAATTCTTGAAGCTTCAATATCCACCCAAAGAAGAACTTGCTTCTCAGCCCACCAACAGGGGCCCTCTGCCAACCCTGCCGCAACCGGCAACACACAACGACAATTCATCAATATAAAACTGGCCTTTCGATACGTTTTCTACCCAAAATCACGCGATCCACAACACCTTTTTTCTTGGTGTAATGAACTAATTTGTCGTCCTCAATGGTGTTCAAACTCATCACTCCTGCCTGGCGATAGTCACGATCAAACGGCAAGGCCCATGACTTACCACTTCGCATCACATACACAACAAAACGACGATCTTCACTGATGCAAAATCTCACCTTCACCTCATCAAAAACACCAACATCACTTCCATATTCAGCCTTGCTGTAGTCGCATTCCTGAGCGCGCTGATATTCATCCTTGATCCCCGCATTGGCCGGTACTGCCATTCCCGCACCCACCAAAACGCTGAGGACCGCCCCCACGATTGAACGAGAAGAGGTCACATCAAGCATGATTCCGCGGATTTTCAGCTGTGGCAGTCATAGCAGCACATCAAGGAACCAAGCGCCTAAATGTCTTTTTACCGAGCTGAAGAACCTTCCCTTCTAACTCGGATACCGAAGCAAATTCCTGATTGGGATCGATGATTTTCTCTCCCTCAAGCCGTGCTGCACCCCCTTTGATCTGCCTCCGCGCCTCACTACTGCTGGCACACATGCCCACCGCACTAAACAGATAAAACGCTTTAGCGGGAAAGTTCACGGCAGAAAGCGATGCCTCGGGCACATCTGCAGCGGCGGCAGCCGATCCAGCCACCAACGTGGCAGCATCCGCTTGCGCTTTTTGGGCCACGTCCA
>CALFOF010000190.1 GCA_937919075.1 uncultured Cyanobium sp.
CTTGTCGAGCGTGAGGACGATGCTCAGCCCTGATCAGCGTTCTGCTTCCGGCCTCGGCTTCGCGGCTGGAAGCTTGTTCTGTTTGCCTGG
Organism: uncultured Cyanobium sp.; assembly: GCA_937919075.1. Taxonomy (GTDB): domain Bacteria; phylum Cyanobacteriota; class Cyanobacteriia; order PCC-6307; family Cyanobiaceae; genus MW101C3. The sequence goes on from CALFOF010000190.1 coordinate 91, forward strand.
CAAGCGTTTCCTGGCGCCCGCAGCCCTGCTGGTGCTCTCCAACTTGATGGCGTGCGGCGGAGCGCCCGAGGCGAGCGCGCCGCCGCCGCCCGCCCCCGCTCCGCCCGCCCAAGCTGCCGCTGCCCCCGCAGCGGCCTCGGCCCCATCAGCTCTGCTTGCAGGCCTCACCCCCTTGCCCAGCAAGCAGCAGGTGCTGGCGGCGGCGCCGACCGATCGCCCCGATCCTTTCGCGCCGGTGATCCGGCCCCAGCCCGCCGGAGCGGCGGCAGGCGCCGCCTCAAGGCCGGCCGGCCCGGTGCCGCTCACACTCCCCGAAGATTTCCGCTTCAGCGGCGTGATCGCGATTGCGGGCGTCCCTCAGGCCTTGGTGCAGCGCACGGAACAGAGCGGCAGCGTGGTGGTCGGCGACCAGGGCGGGCGCTCCACGCGGCTGATTCCCAACGGCTGGGTTGTCACCGAGATCGACGTCCACAACGGCCGCCTGCGTATGCGCCTGGGCAAGCAAACGATCAGCGCCGCCCTCAGACCGACCTGACCGGTCTGCGGATCCCTGCCACGCACGCCCGTACCAGGCCCTGAAGGTCATGGGGGTCGGCTTCCGCATCGACCCGGCCCAGCAGTTCCATGCAGCGGACACTCGTCTGCGGGCCAATCGAGATCAGCGCCACCTCATCGAGAGCCGCCCGCCAGTCGCTGCCGAGGCTGCGCTCCAGCAGCGCGCAGGTGTGCTGCACGGTCTTGCCGCTGCTGAAGGTGAGTGCATCCACCTGGCCGGCCCGCAGGGCGGCTGCCGTGGCCAGGGGCAGCTCCTGCGGGCAGCGGGATTCGTAGGCCGCCACCTCCACCACGCGGGCGCCGGCGGCGGCGAAGGCTTCGCCCAGGTGGGTGCGGCCGCCGCTCTGCACCCGGGGCAGCAGCAGGCGCAACCCCCAGCCTGAAACAGGGAAATGCTCGATCAGGCTGTCGGCCACGAAGGCCGGCGGCACGAAATCGGCCGGGACACCGAGCCGCTCCAGCCGGCGGGCTGTTGAGGCCCCCACGGCGGCGATCTTCACGCCCCGTGGCCGGTCGGCCAGGTTGCTGCCGATCCGCTCCAGGCGCGCTTCCACCGCTGCCACGCCGTTAGCGCTGGAGAACACCAGCCAGTGGAAGTCTTCGAGTTCGGCCAGGGCGTCATCCAGAGGCCCCCAGGTGTCCGGCGGCCCGATCACCAGCGCCGGCAGGTCGAGCACCCGGGCGCCGGCTGCCTCGAACAACCGGCGCGCTTCACCTTGCTGACTGGCCGCGCGCGTGACGACCACGCAGCGGTGCTGCAGGGGTGGCAGCGACAGAGGTGGCAGCGACAGAGGTGGTGGATTCAGCGGCTCCGGCATGGTTCAGGCCCCCAGCTTCACGATCGCCCCGGCCTGCTGGCGCAGCCGGTCGGCCTCGTTGGCGCGCCCTTGCTGACGCAGCAGGGCGATGGCCGTGCGGAAGCTGCCACGGGCTGCCTCAATGTTGCCCCCCAGCAGCTGGGCGGCCGCCAGATTCTGGTGGGTTTCGGCGTGGTCGGGGGCGAGCTGCCGGGCGGTCGCGTAGGCCTCCAGGGCGCCGGCGATGTCCCCCTGGCGACGGCGGATCATCCCAAGGTTGTACCAGCCCAGCGCCACCTCGGGAGACAGCCGTACGGCGGCCTCACAAAGGCGGCTGGCTTCCTCCAGCGCACCGCGCTGCAGCAGCAGGGCGGAAAGGTTCAGCCGTGCCGCCAGGCTGAGGCGGGGGTTGAGTCCCAGGCCCAGGGCCTCCTGGTAGAGCAACTCGGCCCGCGCCGGTGTGGCACTGGCGTGGCCGATGCCCAGATGCAGCAGCAGCTCGTAGCGCTCCACGCGGGCGGTGGCAGGGCAGTGGGCGAGGGCCGCCTCCAGCAGGGCAAGCCCCCGCTCCCGGTTCCCTTCGCTGATCTCCAGGCCGCCCAGCTTGGCGCTGGCATAGGGGTCGTTGGGCGTCGCGATCAGCTCCTGCTCCATCGCCTGGCGCAGGCGCTCCGCTTTGCGGCCGGCCAGCAGCAGATCGGGGCGGTAGCCGTCATGCACCAGGCAGGGCTGGGAGCAATCGGCGATGCGCCAGTGGGGTTCGGCCGCCAGCACCGCCGCCACGCTGTCGTCCACCATCGCGTGATACGCGCGGCTCCAGCGGATGCCTGGATGGCGGCGGAACAGGCGGCTCACGTTCGAATACGGCGATTGCCGCGCGCCCCGCTCGTAGCGCAGCAGGTTGATCAGCAACACGTCCGGTTGGGCCATCAGCGCCTTGAGGGCCGGCCGTGCCTCCGGCAGCAGTTGCTCATCGGCATCCAGCACCAGCACCCAGTCGCCGTGCACCAGCTCCATGGCCGCATTGCGTGCCGGGGCGAAGTCGCCCGGCCAGGGCAGCTCGTGCACGGTCGCCCCCTGTTGCCGGGCGATCGCCGCCGTGTCGTCGCTGGAGCCGGTGTCCACCACCACCATCTCCTGCACGAAGCCCGCCACCGAGTCGAGGCAGACCGCCAGCCGCTCGGCTTCGTCCCGCACGATCATCGACAGGCTGAGCATGGCAGGAGCCCTGGGCTGGGGCCGAGGCTAGTGCCCCTCCCTCACGGGCTCAGTCGGTGAAGCCGCCCTCCATGGCGCTTCGTGGCAGGCCCAACCGCTCCAGCAGCTGGGCCTGGGCCAGGGGCATCTGGGCCAGGCTCCAGCCGGCCGGCAGCTCGGCGGGCAGCAGGGGTTGCAGGGTTTCCCAGAGGTAGGGGCTGCCGTAGACCGCCAGGCCAGCCAGGCGGGAGGCTGCCAGCAACTGCCGCACCACCGCGGCCCAGTTTTCCTCGCCGCCTGCGCTGCCCCGGAAGGGATTGCCCCGTACGAACAGCTGCAGCAGCACCGGGCCCTGCGGCAACCGCTCGATCGCCAGCGGCGCTTGGGGGTCGGCGCTCCAGGGGCTGGGGGCGCGGCCATCGATCAGCACCGGCGCGTAGCCGCTCCCCAGCGGCCTCTGCAGCGCCGGTGCCAGCAGCGGTAGGAAGGGATTGGCCAGGGTGCTGTCGAGCCGGATCAGGTTGACTCCGGGCCCCGGCGGCAGGCCGCTGGGCCCCTGGCTGCCGGTGCTGAGCTGCACCAGCTCCCGGCTGAGCGCGAGGTCATCCGCCGTTTCCAGTGCGGCCAGCGTGCGGGTCACCTGCAGCAGCTGGCCCGCCGCCGCAGGGCTGGCAGCGGCGTCAGCCGGCGGGTCCAGGTGGGCCAGCGCGGCTTCACGCCGGTGCAGGCTCTGGGTGAGCCGCGCCCGGCTGATCCGGCCATTGTTGAGGGCCGCCACCAGCGCATCGATCGCGGCGTGGGCGTCGGCCGGCATGAGCAGCAGATCGGCTCCGGCTTCAAAGGCCAGCACCGCCGCCTCCCCCGCCCCCCAGCGGCCTGCGATCGCCTCCATCACCAGGGCGTCGGTCACCACCAGGCCGCCGAAGCCGAGATCAACGCGCAGCAGCCCCTCCAGCACCCGGGCCGAGAGGGTGGCGGGGCGCTCAGGGTCCAGCTCGCTGAGCTGCAGGTGCGCGGTCATGACCGCGCCCACACCAGCGGCGATGGCGGCGCGGAAGGGCGGCAGCTCAATCGCCTCCAGTCGCTGGCGGTCGTGGGGGAGCACCGGTAGCGCCAGGTGCGAATCCACCAGCGTGTCGCCGTGGCCGGGGAAGTGCTTGGCACAGCAGAGCACCCCTTCCGCCTGAGCTGCCGCCACGAAGGCAGCGGCCAGCGCTCCCACCGTGGCCGGATCCTCCCCCCAGGCCCGCACGTTGATTACCGGATTGGCGGGATTGTTGTTGACATCGCAGACGGGGGCCAGCAGCCAGTTCAGGCCCAGCGCGCGCGCCTGGCGGGCTGTGCAGCGGCCATAGCGGCCAGCCAGCAGCAACGCCTGCTCCGGTGCGCTGGCGAACAGGCGACCGAGTGCCAGGGGCGGAACCAGCCAGGTGCCGCCCTCAAAGCGCTGCCCCACCCCCTCCTCCACATCGGCGCAGAGCAGCAGGGGATGGCTGGCCCAACTGCTGAGCTGCTCGGTGCGAAGCCGCAGTTCTGCGGCGCTGCCGCCCAGCAGGATCACCCCGCCCACACCGGCGGCCAGCAGGTCCTGCAGCTCGCTGTTGGGAAGTTCCCAGCGGGGGTAGCGCCGCTGGCCGTCGCTGAGATGGCCGCTGCCGCGCACCACCAGCAGACGGGCCACCTGCTCCCGCAGGCTGGAAGAAGGGGGCTTAGGCACCCCGGTCGTCAGCGTCGCTGTCGCTTGGAACCTCATCGAGGCCGCTTGGCTCCTCATCGCTGCCTGGCGGCACCTCACCCCGCACCTCCCGTTCGCGCCCCAGCTCATTGAGCAGGCCAAGCACCGTGGTGCCCCTCTCCAGGCCCCGATCAAGATGGAACATCACTTCAGGCGTGCGGCGCATCTTCAAGCGACGGCCCAGCTCACCTTTCACATAGGCGCTGGCGGAGCGGAGGCCCTCCATGGCCTGCTCGCGATCGGCTTCGCTGCCGTAGATGCTCACGAAGATCTTGCAGTGCTGGAGATCGCCGGCCAC
>CALFOF010000191.1 GCA_937919075.1 uncultured Cyanobium sp.
CACCCGGCTTCCAGAACACCTCTCCCTGCAGGGGGCCGGGCAGATACTGCTGGGCCACCCAGTGCTCTGCGTAGGCGTGGGGATAGCGGTAGCCCACCCCGTCGCCGAAGGCCTTGCCGTCGCGATTGGCATCCCGCAGGTGGGAGGGCACCTGCTGGCGGCTGGTGGCACGCACGCTCTTGAGGGCTTCGAAGAACCCCAGCACGCTGTTGCTCTTTTCCGTGGAGGCCAGGTAGAGCGCCGCCTGGGCCAGGGGGTAGAGCCCCTCGGGCAGCCCCACCCGCTCGAAGGCGGCGGCGCAGGCTTCCACTACAACCACGGCCTGCGGGTCCGCCAGTCCCACGTCCTCGCCGGCGGCGATCAGCATGCGGCGGAAGATGAAGCGGGGGTTCTCGCCGGCCTCCACCATGCGGGCCAGCCAGAACAGGGCGGCGTCTGGATCGGAGCCCCGCAGCGACTTGATGAAGGCACTGATCGTGTCGAAATGGGCATCACCCTGCTTGTCGTAAAGCACAGCGCGCTGCTGAATCGACTCTTCGGCGATCGCCAGATCGATCGTGATGGCGCCGTTTGCATCCGGCTCCGTGGTTTCCACCGCCAGCTCCAGCGCATTGAGCAGGCTGCGGGCATCACCGCCGGCCACATCCAGCAGGTGGGCGCTGGCGGCGGCCTCGATCTGGATCGCCCGCCCGCCGTAGCCGTGCTCGGCATCCGCCAGGGCCCGCTCCAGCAGCTGGCGCAGATCCCCCGGTTCGAGCGGCTGCAGCCGGAACAGGCGGGAGCGGCTCACCAGCGCCTTGTTCACCTCGAAGAACGGGTTTTCGGTGGTGGCCCCGATCAAGGTGATCGTGCCGTTCTCCACCCAGGGCAACAGGGCGTCCTGCTGGGCGGCGTTGAAGCGGTGCACCTCATCGATGAACAGGAAGCTGCGCAAACCGTGGCGGCCCAGCCGTTCGCGCGCGGCCTCCACCTCGGCCCGCAGTTCCTTCACCCCCGCCAGAACCGCGTTGAGGCTGGCGAAGTGGGAACGGGTGGTCCCGGCAATGATGCGGGCGAGTGTGGTCTTCCCTACACCGGGCGGCCCGTGCAGGATCAGGTTGCCCACCCGGTCGGCGGCAATGGCGCGGCGCAGCAGGCGGCCCGGACCCAGGATCGCCTCCTGGCCGACAAAATCATCCAGTCCACGCGGCCGCATCCGGTCGGCCAGCGGGGCGATCCGTTGCCGCTGGCGTGCGGCCTCGAAGTCGAACAGATCCGTCACAGCCTTTTTGTTTGCCGCAATCCTCGGCATGCTGACCCGGTGGGTGACAATCCTGCGACCCCACCCCAGCGCACTCCAGTGATGCGTGCGTCCTGCAGAATCCTCCCAACCAGAGCCTGCTGCGTGATCCTTCCTCTCCGCTCCATGTCAGTTGGAACGGGTCTCTCTCTGGCGGCCGCCCTGCTGGCTCTCACGGGTTGTGGAGGCAGTCCGCCAGCTCCACAGCAGCTCAAGGTGCAGGTGTCTACCCAGCCGGTGGCACTGGGCCGTTTCAGCAACGACGTCGACACGATCAGCACCCTCGAGGCGATCGAAGAAGTGCAGCTGGCCGCTCAGACAAATGGACGGATCGAACGCCTCCTCGTGCGTCAAGGTGATGTGGTACGCCAGGGGCAGCTCCTGCTCGTGCTCGATCAGGCCCAGGTGCGCGCCGATGTGGCCAGCCTGATCGCCCAGCGTGACAAGGACAGGCTCAATTACGAGCGCTTTGAGTTTCTGGTGCGCCAGGGCGCCGCCAGTGCGCTGCAACGTGATCAGCTGCGCGCCGAATACATTCAGTCGCGGGAGGCGGTGGTGGCGCGGCAGGCCGATCTTGCTTTCAACAACCTCACCGCGCCGATCGGCGGGGTGATCAGCGACCTGCAGGTGAAGCAAGGCGATGTGATCGCCGCCGGGGCCCCGTTCACCAAGGTGGTGCGCAACGACCGGCTCATGGCCCGCATCGATGTGCCGGGTGCCTTCACCGACCGGGTGCGGCCCGGCCTGCCGGTGGTGCTGCAGGAGCC
>CALFOF010000192.1 GCA_937919075.1 uncultured Cyanobium sp.
AGCTGGCAAAACACCGTCGAATCCGCCCCGCTGCCCGTGGGCAACACCGGCCCCACCCTGTTCACGGCAGAGGAAACGGCCACCGCCGCCATTCCTCAACCCGTTCAGGTGATGGGCCTCTCGCGGGGTATCACCGTGAACCGGGAGCTCTATCCCGATGTTGCGCTCACAATCCCCAACGGCTTCCGCCGGGATCCACAACGCTTTTTATCGCTCTCCTTTGATGGCACCAATCAGGTGAGGCGACGTAACTTCAAAGGCTGCAGGGGCGAATCCACTTGCCCTGATGCCGAGTTCAACGGTGAGCTGGCCCTGCTCCAAGCCGGGCCTGCCAGCGTTGAACTTCTCTACACGGTGGGGAATGTTATCTCCGATATCAACACCCCGAATCCATGGTCTTTTCAGCAGCTTGGCTTCCGCCTTGCAGCAAATATCACTCCTACGATCGGTCTAGCGTTTGGTGGAGAGTCGCAGATCACTCTCGATGAATATGCTCCAGTTGATGCGGACGGCGCACAACTCAAGGGCCGCACCTTATTCGCCGTGGCTTCAGCCGCCTTTCCCCTCTCCAGCCGCCCCAATCCACCTGTGCTCACCGTCACCGCTGGAGCAGGCAACGGCTACTACGGCTTCAACGGCACCACTGCCAGCGACAGCCAGTGGGGACCGATCGGCAGCGTGTCGTATGCGTTCAACAACCGCATTGCCGTAGGAGTGGAATACAGCGGTTATGCGCTCAGTGCTGGGGTGTCGGTGCGCCCGCTGGAATCCTTCCCGCTCACCGCATCCCTTTTCGCCACCGATTTCCTCGGCAACGTGCCCAGCAACATCGAAGGCTCTTGCTTCAACCAATCCTGCAGCGTGCGCTTTCTGGGCCGCCTCACCTATTCGTTCTGAGGGCCTCAGGCCGGCTCCGCCACCTGCTCAATCGCCGCTGCGATCGCGGCGCGCTGCGCGGCGTCGTAGCCCCAGCGATCCAGGAAAACCACGTCATCGCCGCGGCCGGCGGTGGCCTCCAGCAGCGTTTCCAGTCGCTTCTTCACCGCCTGGGGCTCCAGCAGCCGCAGCAGCTCCAGGCAGCGCTGCTGCACCCGTTCGGAACTGGCCTGCATGGCCCCATCTTCCTGGCGTTGATGGTGCAGGGCCATCGCCTTGCTCATCGCCAGGTTGCGGACGGTGAGATCCACCACACCGGCTCCCGCCTGGCGCAACTGCCACACCAGGCCATCGGGCAGGCGGTCCATCAGGGGGGAATCGCCGGCCAGCGCCACCACGAAGAACCCCCTGGCGCCATCACGGCTCAGCACCAGCTCGCCCACCCGATCGCCCAGCACTTCATCGCTCAACTCGCCGCTCTCCCACAACCCCAGCCACTGGGCGGTGATCTCCATGGCCTGCTGAAAGCTGGGGCCAGCGGCGGGGGTTCCGGCCCCCGCGCCGAGCGAAACCGGGGTAGAGGCAGACATCGGCGGCCCGTGGGGTGACAGTGTTGAAGTTATGCATTCTCCGCTCCTACCGGCGACCCATCCGCCCGACTTCCGCTCCGGGTTCGTGGCCCTGGTGGGGCGGCCCAACGTCGGCAAATCAACCCTGCTCAACCAGCTGGTGGGGGAGAAGGTGGCGATCACCTCCCCTGTGGCCCAGACCACCCGCAACCGCCTGCGGGCGATCCTCACCACGCCTGCCGCCCAGCTGGTGCTGCTGGACACCCCCGGCATCCACAAGCCCCATCACCTGCTGGGGGAACGGCTGGTGCGCAGCGCCCGCTCCGCCATCGGCGACGTGGATGTGGTGTTGCTGCTGGTGGATGGCAGCCAGCTGGCCGGCCGCGGCGATGGCTTCATTGTGGATTTGCTGCGCCAGAGCCGCAGGCCGGTGCTGGTGGCCCTGAACAAATGGGACCTGGTGGACCCTGCCGACGCCACCGCCCTGCAGCGCAGCTACGACGCCTTGCTGAACGACCGTGGAACCACCGGCTTCCGCGGCGACGAGCCCGGCGGCGCCCCTGCTGACGCCACCAGCGGCGCAGGCGCCATGGCAGCCCTCTCCCCCTTTGCCGAACTGTTCCCGTGCAGCGCCACCAGTGGCGAGGGCTGCGAGGCGCTGGTGGCGGCCCTCACGGCACGGCTACCGGTGGGTCCGGCGCTCTACCCGGCCGACACCATCAGCGACCAGCCGGAGCAGCTGCTGATCGCCGAACTGATCCGCGAGCAGGTGCTCACCCTCACCCGCGAGGAGGTGCCCCACTCGGTGGCGGTGCAGGTGGAGCGGATCGTGGAAGACGGCAAACGCACGGCCGTGCTCGCCACAGTGGTGGTGGAGCGCTCCAGCCAGAAGGGCATCCTGATCGGCAAGGGCGGCTCCATGTTGCGGGACATCGGCAGCGGCGCCCGCGCCCAGATGCAGAAGGTGTTCGATGGTCCCGTCTACCTCGAGCTGTTCGTGAAGGTGGTGCCGAACTGGCGCCGCAATCCGGCGCGGCTGGCGGAGCTGGGCTACCGGGAGGAGTGAAGCCAGCCGACGGGCCGCGCGGCCCTGAGCCGTGCTTCAGGATGGGCAAACCGCCTGCCCACCGCCGCCATGACCGGCCCCAGCCCCGCTTTTCCGCCGGCGGACCTGCCCGCCTTTCTGCAGCTCTGCGCCGGCCGCTGGATGGGTCTGCGCAGCACATTGGCGGGCAGCGCCAGCAGCGACCCTGAGGAGGGCGCCGCTCCCTTGAGCGAGCGGGGAGAGGTGGAGGTGACGCTGCTGGCAGCAGGCGCCGCAGGCGACCTGGGCGGCCTGCGGGTGGACGCCCCCGAGGGCATCCGCAGCACGCTCGGCTTTGACGGCGACGGCGGCCTGCGCGGCGCGGCCGGGGCGATCGGCCGCTGGCAGCTCTGGCCTGACGGCAGCCTGGAACTGGAGCTGCAACGCCATGAAGGCCTGGTGCGGGAACGTATCTGGTTCACCAAGCCGAACCTGCGCCTGCGCAGCAGCGTGGAGCACCGCGCCGATGGCAGCGCCGCTGTGGCGAGCTTCTGCAGCGAGATCCGCCGCGTGAGCGCCTCCTGAGCACTTTGAGCGGGCTGCGAATCGATGTGATAACGCTGGTGCCGGAGGCCTTCGAGCCCCTGCGCGGGCTTGGCGTGATCGGCCGCTCGTTCGCCGCCGGTCGGGCCAGCCTGCACACCCACAACCCCCGCGATTTCGCCACCGACCGCTACCGCAAGGTGGACGATGTGCCCTACGGCGGCGGTGCGGGCATGGTGCTCAAACCCGAGCCCGTGTTCGCCGCCTTCGAGGCGATCCCGCAGCTGAAGCGCCGCACGGTGCTGCTGATGAGCCCGCAGGGCCAGCCCCTGCAGCAGGCCCAGCTGCGCCACTGGGCCAGCAGCTGTGATCAGCTGGTGCTGCTCTGCGGCCACTACGAGGGCTTCGACGAACGCATCCGCAGCCTGGCCGATGCAGAGGTGTCGATCGGCGACTTCGTGCTCACCGGCGGGGAGCTGCCGGCGATGACCGTGATCAACGGAGTGGTGCGGCTGCTGCCCGGCACGGTGGGTACCGCCGCCTCGCTCGACGACGAAAGCCACAGCGCCCTGCTGCTGGAGCATCCCCAATACACCCGCCCGGCCAGCTTTCGCGGCCTGGAGGTGCCCCAGGTGCTGCGCAACGGCAACCACGCCGTGATCGCCCGCTGGCGCCACGATCAACAGCTGCAACGCACCCGCGAGCGCCGCCCCGATCTCTACCAGCGCTGGCTGGAGCAGGGGGAGGCCACGGGCGAGGCGTCTGGGCGGGGAGAATGCCCATGATGGCTCCGCTTCGCCTCACGGCTTCGGCATGCAGCTGCGCATCGGCAACGGCTACGACATCCACCGGCTGGTGAGCGGGCGCCCCCTGATCCTCGGGGGCATCCGGCTCGACCATCCGCTCGGCCTCGACGGCCACAGCGACGCCGACGTGCTGGTGCATGCGCTGATGGATGCCCTGCTGGGCGCCCTCAGCCTCGGCGACATCGGCCGCCATTTTCCGCCGGAGGACCCGCGCTGGAAAGGCGCCGACAGCCTGCAGCTGCTGGAGCGGGTGATGGAGCTGGTGCGCGCGCGCGGCTGGCAGGTGGTGAACGTGGATGCGGTGGTGGTGGCGGAGCAGCCCAAGCTCAAGCCCCACATCGAGGCGATGCGCGCCGCCATCGCCGCCCGGCTGGCGGTGGAGCCCGACCAGGTGGGGGTGAAAGCCACCACCAACGAAGGTCTGGGGCCCACCGGCCGGCAGGAAGGCATCGCCTGCCACGCCGTCGCCCTGCTGCAGAAACCATGAAGGCCTGGTGGCTGGCACTCTGCCTGGGGCTGGCCCTGCTGGTGGCCGCTGGGCTGCAACCGGCCATGGCTCTCGCCGCGCCGAGCGTTGCCGGCGCAGGCGAAGGCGTTGGAGCAGGCGCAGGCGCAGACATGGGAGCTCCGGCTGGAGCTGGAGCCATTGAGCTGTTACGGCTGCAGGTGCCGGCAGAGCAGCGCAGCTGCTGGTTGCAGGCGGAAGCGGCAGGTTGGGGGCCCTGGTTGGAGCGGCAGCAGGGTTTCGCGGGCCGGGAGCTGTTCTGGAATGCCCGCGACGCCGAAGGCGTGCTGCTGATTCGCTGGCGACGCCCAGGCGACTGGCACGGCATTGCGGACGCCAGCCTGGCGGAGCCCCAGCAACGCTTCGAGGCGGAGGCACGCCGCTGCCTGGCGCTCGCCGCCACCGCAGACACCCCCTTTGTGCTGCTGGGCAGCGCCGAACTGCTACCGCAACCATGAACGATTCCGTCTCTGGAACTCCCCCAGTGCCTGGCCTGATTGATGGGGTCGCCGAGCTCGATCTGGAGCGTCCGCTGCGGCTGGGGATGACGGAAGCGATCTGGGGCCAGGACAAGAGCGCCGCGCAGATCGCCGCCATCCTGTTGCGGCTGGCCCAGACCGCCCAGACGGTTCTGGTGACGCGCGTGAGCGACGAGAAGGCCGCCGCTGTGTCTGTTCTCTGCCGAGATGCGCTGCCGCCGCTACCGGCAGAGCGGGCTCTGGCTCATCACCCGACCGCCCGCTGCCTGACGCTCGGCCTGCAGGAGGGCAGCAGCGAGTCGCCCGTGGCTGCCACGCCGCCGGTGGCCGTGGTGTGCGCCGGCAGCAGCGATCTGGCCGTGGCCCAGGAGGCGGGCCTGGCCCTGCGCTGCCATGGGATCGCCCACGAGCTGGTGGTGGATGTGGGCGTGGCGGGGCTGCAGCGGCTGCTCGGCAAGCTGGAGCAGCTGCGGCGTGCCCGCGTGCTTATCGTGTGTGCCGGCATGGAGGGGGCCCTGCCCACCGTGATGGCCGGGTTGTTGCCCCAACCGGTGATCGCCGTGCCGGTGTCGGTGGGCTACGGGGTGAGTGCCGGCGGCATGGCAGCGCTGCACGGCATGCTCGCCAGCTGCGCTCCAGGGCTGGCCGTGGTGAACATCGACAACGGCTACGGCGCTGCCATGGCCGCTCTGCGCATCCTCAACGCTCAGAGGTGCTGAAGCTGCGGGTAAGCGGTGAGCAGTTCCTCGGTGCTGAGCACCTCGCCCTCGCCTTCGGGCTGCCAGATCACTTCCAGCGCCAGCAGATCGCTGGAGCTCACCGCACCCAGCACACTGAGAGCGTTGCGCAGGTCGTCGGCGCTGCTGGCGGATTTGATCGGGATGCGGCCGCGGCTGGCCACCAGCAAGGTGATGGCGATGAAGTCGCTGGTGGCATCAGCGTTGCCAACCGGCGCGGCGGCATCTTGAAAGC
>CALFOF010000193.1 GCA_937919075.1 uncultured Cyanobium sp.
GGCCTGGCATTGGTGCTGTTTCTGCTGGCCCACCTGGCCGGCGTGGCACAGCTGGTGCTCGATCCGGCCGGTTTTGAAGCGCTGGCGGCCTGGCTCCATGCCAGCCCCTGGTTGCCCGCGGCGGAACTGGGGCTGGCCCTGGCTGCCCTCACCCACGTGGCGCTGAGCCTGCAACGGGTGCTGCACGCTGCCCGTGCGCGCGGTGAGGCCGGCTACGCCCAGCTGCGCAGCCGTCGCCCCGACCGCCTCGCCGCTTTTGCCTCCCGCACCGCGCCGCTCAGCGGCAGCGTGCTGCTGCTGTTTCTGGTGGTGCATCTGCGCCAGTTGCGCTGGCAGCGGCCGCCGGCCGGACTGGAGGCGCAGGCGGTGGCCCAGGCGCTCAGCTCTCCCTGGGCTCTCGCGCTTTACCTGGGGGCGGCCGGGGCCCTGGCCCTGCATCTGCTGCACGGCAGCGAGAGCGCCCACCGCAGCCTGGGCCTGCTGAAAGCCGCCAACGCTGATCGCCTGCGCATGGGCGGCTGGCTGCTGGCACTGCTGGTGGGCGGCGGCTTCGCGCTGGTGGCGGGCCTGGCCGCCGGTGCGGCAGGTGGCCTGGTGGCGGGAGCTGCTCAAGGCCCGGGGAGCTTGGTGGGCCTGGTTGGTCTGCTGCCATGAAGCTCGATCCCCAGCTGCCCGGCGGGGCGATTCAGGACGCCTGGACCCAGCGGCGCCGCGAGCTGCCGCTGATCAGCCCGATCAACAAGCGGCGCTTCAAGGTGCTGGTGGTGGGCAGCGGGCTGGCGGGCGCTTCCGCCGCCGCCACGCTGGCGGAACAGGGCTTCCGCGTGACCCTGCTCACGTATCACGACAGCCCGCGGCGGGCCCATTCGGTGGCGGCGCAGGGGGGCATCAACGCCGCCCGCAACTACCAGAACGACGGCGACAGCATCGAACGGCTGTTCCTCGACACCGTGAAGGGGGGCGATTTCCGGGCCCGCGAGGCCGGCTGTCACCGCTTGGCTGAAATCAGCGGCGCCATCATCGACCAGTGCGTGGCCCAGGGGGTGCCCTTCGCGCGCGAGTACGGCGGCACCCTGGCCAACCGCAACTTCGGCGGCGCCCTGGTGAGCCGCACCTTCTACGCCCGCGGCCAGACCGGCCAGCAGCTGCTCTACGGCGCCGTGCAGGCCCTGCTGCGCCAGGTGGACGCCGGCCGGGTGGAGCTGCTCACCCAACGGGACGTGCTGGATCTGATCACAGTGGAAGGGGTGGCGCGCGGGGTGGTGTGCCGCCAGCAGGGCAGCGGCCGCCTCGAAGCGCTCACCGCCCATGCGGTGCTGCTGGCCAGCGGCGGCTACAGCAACGTGTTTCACCGCTCCACCAATGCGGTGAAATCCAATGCCAGCGCCATCTGGCGGGCGCACCGGCGCGGTGCCGCCTTCGCCAACCCCTGCTTCACCCAGATCCATCCCACCTGCATCCCCAGCGGCGATCCAGGCCAGAGCAAGCTCACGCTGATGAGCGAAAGTCTGCGCAACGACGGCCGCGTGTGGCTGCCGGCGCAGGCCGGCGATGCGCGGCCCGCGGCCGCCATCCCTGAAGCCGAGCGGGATTACTTCCTGGAGCGCCAATATCCCACCTACGGCAACATGGTGCCGCGCGATGTGGCCTCGCGCCGGGCCAGGGAACGCTGCCTGGAGGGCCACGGGGTGGGGCCTGGTGGCCGCTCGGTGTACCTCGACTTCACCGACACGATCAGCCGCGAGGGCCGGGCCGCGATCGAAAGCCGCTACGGCAATCTCTTCGCCATGTATGAACGCATCACTGGCAGCGATTCCTATGCCGAACCGATGCGCATCTACCCGGCGCCGCATTACACAATGGGCGGGCTCTGGGTCGACTACAACCTGATGAGCACCGTTCCTGGATTGTTTGTGCTGGGTGAGGCCAACTTCTCGGAACACGGTGCCAATCGGCTGGGGGCCAGCGCCCTGATGCAGGGCCTCGCCGATGGCCTGTTCATCGCACCCGCCACGGTGAGCGGCTGGCTGGCGGGCCATCTGCACGCTGAGGTGAATTCTGATCACCCGGCCTGCCAAGCCGCCACCGCCGTCGTGCAGGCCCGCATCGACGGCCTCGGCAGCAGCGGCCTCGGCAGCGGCTTCGGCAGTAGCAGCGGCGGCGGGCGCAGCTGCGACAGCCTGCACCGGCAGTTGGGCGAGATCATGATCGGGGCCTGCGGTATCAGCCGCCACGCCGAGGGCCTGCGCGCCGCATTGGCCCAGGTGCAGGCGCTGGAGCAGGAGTTCGCCCAGGAGTTGCGCCTGCCGGAGCCGCGCGTGGGGCGCAACCCCGAGCTGGAGAAGGCCCTGCGGCTGGAGGATTTCCTGCAGCTGGCGGCCTTGATGCTCCGCGATGCGCTGGCGCGGGAGGAATCCTGCGGCGCCCACTTCCGCGAAGAGCACCAGAGCGCCGATGGAGAGGCGCTGCGCGACGACGTCAACTTCTGCCACATCGCCGCCTGGCAATGGAACGGTGACGGCCAGGAGCCCCTGCGCCACAGCGAACCGCTCCACTACCGCCACGCCACGCCGAGCCGTCGCAACTACCGATGAGCAGCACGACCATCCGGCTCACGCTGCGCATCTGGCGCCAGGAGGGCCCGCAGCAGCCTGGTGCCTTCGTGAGCTATGCGCTGGAGCCGCTCAGCCCCGATCTCTCACTGCTGGAAGCGCTCGATCGCCTCAACGAAACCTTGCTGATGGCCGGTGAGCGGCCGGTGGGCTTCGACCACGATTGCCGCGAGGGCATCTGCGGGGCCTGCGGCTTCATGGTCAACGGCCAGGCCCACGGCCCCCAGCGCGCCACCAGCGTCTGCCAGCTCTACCTGCGCCACTTCCGCAATGGCGACACGCTCACGCTCGAACCCTGGCGCGCCCGGGCCTTTCCGCTGCAACAAGACCTCAGCGTTGATCGATCTGCCTTCGACCGGCTGCTGGCGGCGGGTGGCTACGTGTCGGTGAACACGGGCAGCGCGCCAGCGGCCAATGCGCTGCTGGTGGGCCGGGAGCAGGCGGAGCAGGCCTTCGCCGCCGCCAGCTGCATCGGCTGTGGTGCCTGCGTGGCCGCTTGCCCCAACGCCTCTGCCAGCCTGTTCGTGGCCGCCAAGCTGGGCCACCTGGCCCTGCTGCCCCAGGGACAACCGGAGCGGCAGCGGCGCTCGACGGCCCTGCAGATCGCCATGGCAGCCGAGGGGTTCGGCAGCTGCAGCAACCAGCTGGAGTGCGCCGCCGTGTGCCCGAAGGAGATCTCCGCCGACTGGATCAGCCGCATGAATCGTTCCGGCTGACCGGCTGACCGACCGCCGATGCGGCTGCAGAACCCAGTCCGATCCGCGCACGCTGCCATGCTGGCCGCAGAACAATGAACTTCTTCGTCAAACTCACCGATGCGATGGCGAGCCGCCAGTCGCTGCTGATCACCGGTTTGGATCCCAACCCGGAGATGCTGCAGACCTGGACCCGCCATCACCCCTCCAGTGGCTCGTTCCTGGCTCAGGCACGACGCTGGATCAAGGCGGTGATCGACGCCACCGGTGATCACGTCTGCGCCTACAAACCGAGCCTCGGCTTCTACCAGGCGTTGGGGCCGATCGGCATTGAGCTGCTGCACGAGGTGCGCGAACTGGTGCCGCGGGACATGCCGCTGATCCTGGATGCCAAGCACGGCGATCTGAACACCTCCTCGGCACTGGCCCACTACGTGTTCCGGGAACTGGGCGCTGATGCGCTCACCCTCTTGCCGCTCGCTGGCCAGGACATCGTCGCTCCGTTCCTGCTCTATCCCGACCGAGCCGTGGTGATCACCTGCCACAGCTCCAATCCCGGCGCGCGGGTGTTTCAGCACCACCCAGATGAAGAGCGGCCGCTCTACACAACGGTGGTGCGTGAGAGCCAGCTATGGGCCACCGCCGAGCAGCTGCTGCTGGAGGTGGGCACCAGTGATCCGGCGGTGCTGGCGCGGGTGCGCAGCGAGGCACCGGAACGCTTCTTGATCCTGCGCAGCCTCTGGGAGCAGGAGGAGCGGCTGGAAGCCCTGCTGCAGGCGGGCCTGAATGCCTCAGGCGATGGTCTGCTGCTGCCCCTGCCCCAGCACCTGCTGGTGCAGAAGGGCATGGCGGCCGGCACCAGCGCCCTGCGAAGCCAGATCGAAACCATGCGGCACCGCTGGCTCAGCAATGTGGCTGATCGCTGCGAGCTGTGGTTGCCGGCGCCGGTAGGGGCTGCCGCTGTTGCGGTCGGCGGCGCTGCGAGCGGAAGTGCTGCGATCGGCGCTGCTTCAGGTGCTGCGAACGGGGCTGGTACCTCTGGGAACGACGACGCAGCAAAGGCCGTGGCAGCCCGCGCTGGAGCTCAAGGGAATGGAGCAGCGACAGACAACGTCCCAGAAAACGGCACCGGGCGCGGCGTAGGCGAGCGTGGTGGGCTTGGCGATGACGGAGACAACGCCTCCACCGGGCGCGAGGGTCAAGCGATCAACGTCGATCCGCTCGATGAACTGATCGTGGAACTGTTTGACGTGGGCTGCCTGCTGTTCGGTGAGTATGTGCAGGCTTCCGGCGCCATCTTCAACTACTACATCGATCTGCGCCAGATCATTTCCGATCCCAACCTGTTTCACCGGGTGCTGCATGCCTACACCGGCCAGCTCGAAGGGCTGCGGTTTGATCGGATCGCCGGCATTCCCTATGGATCACTGCCCACTGCCACCGGCCTGTCGCTCAAGCTGCATCTGCCGCTGATCTACCCCCGCAAGGAAGTGAAAGCCCACGGGGCGCGGCGGCTGATCGAAGGCGACTTCAACGAGGGCGAAACCGTGGTGGTGGTCGACGACATCCTGATCACCGGTGGCAGTGTGCTGGAGGGCATCGCCAAGCTGGAAGCCTCCGGCCTGGTGGTGCACGACGTGGTGGTGTTCATCGACCACGGCGGCCAGGCTCGCCAACGGCTGGCGGAGGCGGGCTACCGCACCCATGCGGTGCTGACGATCCCCCGCATCACCACTGTGTTGGTGGCGGCTGGGCGTTTGAACAGCGCCCAGGCGGACCTGCTGGGCGGCGGTGCTGCGACTTCGGCGCGTCCAGCGAGCTGACCCCGATGCTCAGCTGGCCGCTGCTGGAGGAAATGGGCGCGCAGCTGGGCTCCTTTGCCACAGCAGCAACTTCGACCGCAATCCTGGCCACAACGGCAGGAGCAGAAGCCGTGAAAGGGCTGGAGGCAGAGACGGCCAGCGCTGTGCAGCAAAGCCTCGACGCCATTCCCTATCAACAGCGGCTGTTGTTCATCGGGGTGGTGTTCATCGGCACGCTGGCGATCAGCCGCTTTTCGGTGAAGGTGGGGATCCCGGCAATTCTCGGTGTG
>CALFOF010000194.1 GCA_937919075.1 uncultured Cyanobium sp.
CACCACCTCGGGGATGATCTCGCCGGCCTTGCGCACCACGATCGTGTCGCCGGCATGCAGATCCAGCTCCGCCACACGGTCGGCGTTATGGAGCGTGGCGCGGCTGACGCTCGTGCCCGCCAGCGGCACTGGCTCGAATTCAGCCACCGGCGTCACCGCACCGGTGCGGCCCACCTGCACCGTGAGCCGCCGCAGCCGCGTGGGCGCCTCCTCGGCGGCGTACTTGAGCGCAATCGCCCAGCGCGGCGCCTTCTGGGTGAAACCGGCCCGCTTCTGCAGGGCCAGGTCGTCGAGCTTCACCACCACCCCATCGGTGGCATAGGGCAGGCCATGGCGCTTCTGCTCCCAGGCGGCGAAGAAGGCCTGGGCGGCGTCCAGATCCGGGCAGCGGGCGCAGTTGGGGTTGACCCTGAAACCCGCTGCGCGCAGCCACGCCAGCGCGGCCCACTGGCTGGGCGGCCCCGCCGCGGGCAGATGCAGCGTGTAGGCGAAGAAATCCAGCCGCCGCGTCGCCACCACCTTCGGGTCGAGCTGGCGCAGAGTGCCGGCGCAGGCGTTGCGCGGATTGGCGAAGGCCGGTTCGTCGCGGGCGAGCCGTTCGGCATTGATCGCCGCGAAGGTGGCATCAGGGATGAACGCTTCCCCGCGCACCTCCACCCATTCGGGCGGATCCACCAGTTGCAGCCGCAGCGGCACGCTCTGGATCGTGCGCACGTTGGCGGTGATCTCCTCACCGCTGCTGCCATCGCCACGGGTGGCGGCCCGCACCAGCACACCCCGCTCGTAGCTGAGCGCCAGGGCGTTGCCGTCGATCTTCAGCTCACAGACGAGGGCCAGATCCCCATCTCCGGCGCGATCCCCCTGTTGTGCCTCAGCTTCAGGCGCTGCCACCGCCTTGTCGAGCACGCGCAGCAGGCGCTGGTGCCAGGCGGCGAACTCGGCGGCATCGAAGGCGTTGTCGAGGCTGAGCAGGCCGATGCGGTGCTCCACCGCGTGAAAACCTGCGGCGGGGGTGCCGCCCACCCGCTGGGTGGGGCTGTCGGGGCGCACCAGCTCAGGGTGGGCCGCCTCCAGCTCCAGCAGCTCGCGGTAGAGGCGGTCGTAGACCGTGTCCTCCAGCTCCGGGGCATCGAGCACGTAGTAGGCGTGAGCCGCCCGCTCCAGCAGGCGACGTAATTCCTCGGCCCGGGCCTCAGGGGATGCGTCGAGCATGGGAGGCGGCGTAGGCAAGGAGCGGCGTCAGGCGGCGGCGAGCTTGTTGATGCGATCCACCCGCCAGGCTTCCTCCACCTTCACGAAGGTGAAATCGAGCGGCAGTTCCTCTTTCGCCTCCGACTTCAACTTCACCGTGAGGATGATCTGGCCGTCCTGAATGCGGGGCCGGCCGGATTTGAGGTTGCGGTATTTGTTGAGCTGCAGGCCCGCCAGGAAGCGGATGAACTGCTGCCGGGTCACGTGGGAGCGGTAGTTCTTGGTGGTGAGCAGATAGGCGCCATCGATCTGGCCCGAGGCCACCTGGGTGAAGAACTGCTTGAGCAGGGGGTTGATGCCGCGGGCACTGATCACCAGCTTCACGGCCGTGTAGGTCCAGTAGAGAAGCAGGGCGCCGGCGCCGGCCAACAGGACCTTGGTGCCGATCGTCTGTGCCAGACCCCAATCCATTGCTAAAGCGCGCATCTCAAGCTTGGAGTCTGACCGACGGCCCCGCCAGACTGCCGGCCTGGTGCCAACGCCCTGAAGCGGCATGCCCCTTGAATCCCTGCTGCCGCTGTTCCACCGCCTCGACCGGGAACACTTCGACGGCACCCTGGCGCCGCAAGGCCGCAGCCTGGTGGCGGTGCGCTGGAGCGATGGCCGCATGAACCGCACGGCCGGGCTGTACCGCAGCGGCCGGCTGCGCGATGGCACGCCGCTGTGCGAGATCGTGCTGTCGCGGCCGGTGCTCGAACCCCTGCCCCGCGAGGCCACACTCGGCACGCTCTGCCACGAGATGATCCACGCCTGGATCGACCGGGTGCTGGGCGTACGCGAGGTGCATGGGCCCCACTTCCGCGCCCGCATGGCCCGCATCAACGCCGCGCAGTCGAGCTTCGAGGTGAGCCTGCGCCACTGCTATCCGGTGCCGGTCACCGCGGTGCGCTGGCTCGCCCGCTGCCCCAGCTGCGGCGTCACGGCTCCCTACCGCCGGCGGGTGCGGGGCGTGGCCTGCCGCCTCTGCTGCGACCGGCTGCACAGCGGTCAGTGGCACGCCAGCTGCCAGCTCGTGTTCGAACCAGGTGGCGCTTAGGGTTCGCCCGATGGATCGCGCCCTTGGCATGGAACTGTTCCTGGGGGTGCTGCAGTGCGGCGGCCTGGCGATCGCCGTGGTGGGTCTGGGCCGCGAACGCTGGCTGCGCCGCCGCTGGGCCCTGCGCCTCAGCCGTTAGGGTCGTGATGGAACGGGTCTCAGGGCAGAGCCGAGCCCATCAGGACAGACACAGGACAGAGCCATGAACGGTTCCGGCGACCCTTCCCGCCGCGGCAGACGTCGCCAGGGATCGCCCGCAGCGGGCGGCACCTTCGATCAGTGGATGGTGGCAGGGCGGCAGCTGGTGAACGGCGTGTCCGGGGCTCGCCCGGGCTCGCGTGCCCAGGCGCGTGGAGCCGGGGGCCGCGCCGGTGCACGCCCGGGCCTCGATGGTCTGGGCCGCTGGGTGGGCGAGCGCTTCGATTGGTTCCTCGAAGGCGACGACGACTGGCCCGAACCCTGGCAGGAACGCTCGTCGCCGCAGGAGCGGGAGGTGCAGGCCCCGCTGCCCAGCCGCGGTAGCGGCATCCCCGCCGACGCGCCCTTCCGCG
>CALFOF010000195.1 GCA_937919075.1 uncultured Cyanobium sp.
CCACCTGCCCCCTCACCCAGAACGCCGTGCTGCGCATCCTCGGCCAGCCGCGCTACCCCAACAGTCCGGGGCCGCCGGCGGTGGTGGCCCCTTTGATGGCGGAACTGATCCGCCACCCGCAGCATCAGTTCTGGCCGGATTCGCTCAGCCTGCTGGGCCACAGCGGTGTGGATGCATCGCACCTGCTGGAGGCAAGCCAGCTCACCGACACCTATCTTCTGGCGCTGGCGGTGCACCGCGGTGGCTGGCTGGTGAGCTTCGATCGCCGCCTCAGCTGCGAGGCGGTGGCTGGCGGCCGCGAGGCCCTGTGGTTGATCGATGCCTGAGACCGCCAGACGCGGCTCAGGACGAACAGCTGTAGTGGGACACGCCTCCAGCATTGAAGAATTCCCTGGGCTTCAGGCGGTCAAAGGTCGCCTGCAGCTCAGGGGATAGCTCGTCATAGGGATGGCGGAACACCTCCTGCAGCTCCTTGACCAGCCTGAACTCCCCTTGCGCCGCCTGTTCATAGGCCGGGGCGATCAGCCATTCGCGCCAGGTGATGGCGGGGTTCACGTGTTTCATCGCTGCGGATGTCTCACGGGGGTCGCCGCTGCTGGTGACCTGATCCCTCCACCGTTGCAGCCAGTGCATCCATTGCCCATCGAGCTGCTCGGAGCTGGGCCGGTAGAAGCTCTCTTTCAAGGCGGAGAGTTGCTCGGGGATATCCGACAGCCTGCGGAAAAAGATCGTGTAGTCGACCTTCGAGAGAACCATCAGCTCAAGCAGCTCGTTCACCAGCGTTGCGTCGTAGCGGCTCAGGCCCAACTTGCGGGCCCACATGGCCTCGATCTCCTGCTGCATCGCGCCTGCGAAGCCCTCCCGGATCTGATCCAGCCGCGCCATGGCGTCCGTGTTGCCCTCAAGCAGGTGCCGCAGGGAGGCCCAGAACATCTGGAAGTTGGCTTCAGCCGCCGCCGGTTGGTTGAAGAAGCTGAAATGCTCACCGCCGCCGGTCCAGGGTTGAAAGCGGGGATCGAACAGTTCGCAGAAGCCGAAGGGGCCGTAGTCGAGGGTGTAGCCGCCGGCCGCGCAGTTGTCGCTGTTGAAATTGCCCTGGCAATAGCCCACGCGGATCCAGTTCGCCACCAATGAAGTGAGCCGCGCGCGGAACAATGCCGCCAGCTCAACCACCTGGTCGCTGAAGTCCAGAGCTGGATCCATCTCCTGGCGGTAGTTGCGCGCGATCAGATGCGCCACGATCATGCGCAGTTCGTTGCGCGCCTCCGGATGGGCAGCGCTGCGCACGCGGCGGGCGAACAGCTCCAACTGGCCCACCCGCAAAAAAGAAGGGGCCACGCGGGTGGTGATCGCCGCCGGGTTGTTCACCAGAATGTCGGGATCGAGCGATCTGGAGTTCGGCGAATACCAGGGCCGGCGCACGATTTCCGACCCGGACCCATAGAGCGTCAGCGAGCGGGAGGTGGGAACGCCCAGGGCGTGCATGAACTCCTGCGCCAGAAACTCGCGCACGCTGGAGCGCAGCACGGCGCGTCCATCGGCGCCACGGCAGTAGGGCGTGGGGCCACCGCCTTTGAGTTGCATCTCCCAACGCCGGCCGTTGAAAATACCTTCGAACACGGAAATGGCCCGGCCATCGCCATAGCCGTTGCCGGTGCCGAACGGGCATTGCTGGATGTATTCGCTGCCGTAGATCGAGAGGGCATACCCAGTGGCCCACCCGAACGGTCGCATCGGCTGGGTGGCCGCGCTGATGTCGCCGGAAAACAGACGGCGGAACTGGTCGTCGTGGGCCAGCGCCTCACTCAGGCCCAGCTCATGGAACAGGGTGCGGCTGTGAG
>CALFOF010000196.1 GCA_937919075.1 uncultured Cyanobium sp.
CCCGGGCCCTTGATCATGGTGGTGGCCTTCGTGGGCTTCATGGGCGGCTGGAACACCGCCGCCCCCAGCCTCGGCGCGGGCGCCGCCACCAGCTTCGCCGCTGCCGCTGCGGCGTTGCCGCTGGCGGTGCTGGCCGCCCTCACGGTCACATGGTTCACCTTCCTGCCGTCGTTTCTGTTCATCCTGGTGGGCGGGCCCTTGGTGGAGGCCAGCCGCGAGGACATCCGCCTCAGTGGACCGCTCACGGCAATCACCGCGGCGGTGGTGGGCGTGATCGCCAACCTGGCGGTGTTCTTCGCCGGCCATGTGCTCTGGCCCGACGGCGCTGGTGGCGGCTTCGATCCGGCGGCGTTGGCGCTGATGGCGGCGGCGGCCGTGGCCCTGCTGCGTTGGCGTTGGCCGGTGCTCCGGCTGATTCTCACAGCGGCCCTGATCGGCGCCTGCCGCCAGCTGGCCAGCTGGGCCGGGCTGCTGGGCTGAACCTGCTGGGCTGAACCGTTCAGAGAATCTGGGCCAGGAACTGACGGCTGCGCTCGTGCTGGGGGTTGGTGAAGAAGGTGGTGGGGGCCGCTTCCTCCACGATCTGCCCCTCCGACATCAGCACCACCCGGTGCGCCACCTCGCGCGCAAAGCCCATTTCGTGGGTCACCACCACCATGGTCATGCCGTCGGCGGCGAGGGCGCGCATCACCTCCAGCACCTCCCCCACCATCTCTGGATCGAGGGCGCTGGTGGGTTCATCGAACAGCAGGATGCGGGGCTCCATGCAGAGCGAGCGGGCGATCGCCACCCGCTGTTGCTGGCCGCCAGAGAGCTGGCCGGGATACTTGCCCGCCTGCTCGGCGATGCCCACCCGCTCCAGCAGCCCCAGGGCCTGGGCCTCCACCTCTGCCCGCCGCCGCTTGCGCACCGCCACCGGCGCCAGGGTGAGGTTCTCCAACACGGTGAGATGGGGGAAGAGGTTGAACTGCTGAAACACCATGCCGGTGTCGCAGCGGATCGCATCGATGTTGCGCAGGTCGTTGGAAAGGGCGATGCCATCGATCGTGATCGTGCCCTCCTGGAAATCTTCGAGCGCGTTGAAGGTGCGGATGAAGGTGCTCTTGCCCGACCCCGAGGGCCCCATGATCACCACCACTTCACCGCGGCTCACGCTCAGATCCACGCCGCGCAGGGCATGGAAGCCGTTGGGGTACCACTTCTGAACCCCGCGGGCCTCAATCATCAACGGGCTGGCGGTCATGGTCAGGTGGGGGAATGGGAAGGATCGAGGCGGCGCTCCAGCGCCCGGCTGCCGAGGCCGAGGGCGGCGCAGCAGCACCAGAACAGCACCGCGAGGGTGAGATACACCTCGGCGTTCTTGCCGAGGAATTCTGGGTTGGCCATCACCGTGCGAGCGGTGCCGAGCAGATCGAGCAGGCCGATCAACGACAGCAAGGTGGTGTCCTGCAGCAGGGAGATGAACTGCCCCACCGTGGCGGGCAAGGCGATGCGCAGGGCCTGGGGCAGCACCACATGCCGCAGGGCCTGCGGCACAGAGAGCCCCAGCGAACGGGCGGCCTCCAGCTGACCCACAGGCACCGCCGCCAGACCGGCACGCACGGCTTCAGCCAGATAGGCCCCGCAGAAGAAGGTGAGCACCCAGGCGGCCCGCCAGACGCGGTCGGGGGCCCAGCCACCGGGAAGCATGTAGCCGAGGATGTTCTGCCCCAGGAACAGCAGGGTGATCAGCGGGGCGCCGCGGATGAATTCGATGTAAAGCACCGAGCTCCAGCGCAGCAGCGGCAAGGTGCTGCGGCGGCCGAGGGCCACCACGATGCCGATCGGGAAGCTGAGCAGGATGGCGAAGCTGGCCATCAGCAAGGTGAGCAGCAGGCCACCCCACTCAGACGGCGGCACGCGCGGAACGCCCAGGCCGCCGGCGATCAGCACCATGCCGAACAGGTAAAGCGCCGGCCAGAGCAGCGGCAGAAAGCGCAGCAGGCGCCGCGGCACCAGCTGCCCCCACTGGCCCGACACCCCCCGCAGCACCAGCAGCAGCGCCGTGATCGCCCACCAGCGCAGCTGCAGCGGCACGGGTAGCTTCAGGGCCACCGGCAGCCAGGCGGCCACAAAGGCCAGCACGGCAATCGCCACCAGGTCGTTGATGGGCCAGAGCGTGCCGCTGCGATCGGCGCGCGG
The DNA here is from genome assembly GCA_937919075.1 of uncultured Cyanobium sp. Classification (GTDB taxonomy): domain Bacteria; phylum Cyanobacteriota; class Cyanobacteriia; order PCC-6307; family Cyanobiaceae; genus MW101C3. The sequence continues at coordinate 2,182 of CALFOF010000196.1, forward strand.
ATGGCTGCGCAGCAGGCCCCAGCTCGCGCCGATCGTGGCCCCCGCCAGGGTGACCAGCAGCCACAGTCGCCATTGCTGCAGCAATGGATAGCGCCCCACAGCAAACAGGGTGGTGTTGGCCTGGATCACCGCCCACTGGGCCTGGCGAAAGGCCCAATGCCAGAAGCCCACGCCCGCGGCCAGCAGGGCGGCAAGCAGCAGCACGCTGATCACCCCGTCGAGGGGAGTGGCGAACAGCTCCTGACGCAGCGCCCCGCGCCAGCTGCGGCGAGCGGAGGGGGGAGCGGGCCGGGGCGGCAGCAGGGGCGGGGAGGAGGAGGTGGTCATCAGCGCTCGCGAATCTGCACCAGTTGGTTGACCCCGTTCATCAGCACCGAAATCACCAGATCGATCAGCAGATAGGCGCCGAGCAGCAGCAGGAACACTTCCAGGGCGCGGCCCGTCTGGTTGAGGGTGGTTTCAGAGACGGAATAGAGATCGGCGTAGCCCACCGCCACCGCCAGGGCTGAATTCTTGGCCAGCGAGATGTACTGGCTGTTGAGCCCCGGCACGATCACCCGCAGCGCCTGGGGCAGCACAACGGTGCGCATCGTGGCGCTCCAGTGCAGGCCAAGCGACGTGGCCGCTTCCCATTGCCCGCGGGGCACCGCGGCGATGCCACCACGCACCACCTCCGCCACGAAGGCGCCGGTGTAGGTGATCAGGCCGGTGATCAGGGCGGAGAACTCCACAGATAGGCGAAGCGGCGCCCGCCAGACGTCGTTCACCAGGGTGGGCCCCTGCCACTGAAAGCCGTCGGCGAACCAGGCCAGATACAGCCCGGATTTGGAGAGCACCACGCCGGGCCATTGCAAGGCTGCGGTGCTGTTCGGCAGCGCCAGAAACACCACGAAATACCAGAACAGCAACTGCAGCAGCAGGGGAATGTTGCGGATCACCTCCACATACACCCGCGCCAGGCGCCGCAGCAGGCCATTGCCGCTGAAGGCGGCCATGCCCACTGCCGTGCCCAGCACGGTGGCCCCCACCAGCCCCACCACGATCGCCCGCAGGCTGTTGACCAGCCCCACAACCAGCACGCGCCAGTAGGGCATCGAGGCATCGAAGGGGATCAGGCTTTCGGCCACATCGAAGCTGGCGGGTTGCCCCAGCCAGCGCCAGGTGAGCAGCAGCCCGGCGGCGGTGAGATTGCGCACCAGGTTGCCCAGCAGCAGGGCGATCACCACCAGGATCGCCACCCCCACAGCCCCCTGGACCAGCCAGGGAACCACGCGCCGATCCCGCCACCAGGGAACCCGCTGGATGTCGCTCATCGCGAGGTGCTCAACGGAAGGGCGGCGAATAGATCAGTCCACCGTCTTTCCACTGACGGTTCTCGGCCCGCTCGAGCTTGAGCGGCGAGCCGGCGCCCACATTGCGCTCAAAGATTTCGCCGTAGTTGCCCACCGCAGCGATCGCCTTGGGCACGAAATCCGCCGGCAGACCCAGCTGCTTGCCGAAATCCCCTTCCACGCCGAGGAAGCGGCGCAGGTCAGCCAGGTTGGTGTTGGCCTTGGCTTCCGCCACCTTGGCGGCCACGTTGGCCTGGGTGATGCCCAGTTCTTCAGCCTGGAACAGGGCATAGACGGTCCAGCGCAGGGCATCGGCCCAGGCCGGATCTCCGTTGATGCTGGCAGGGGTGAGCGGTTCCTTGCTCATCACTTCCGGCAGCAGGATGTGGGCATCGGGCTGCGGGAAGCTGCTGCGCTTGGCGGCCAGCTGGGAGCGGTCGCTGGTCACGGCCACGCAGCGGCCGCCGAGGTAGGCGGCGTAGGTCTGGTCGCCGGTCTGGAATTTGAGCGGGGTGTAGGCGATGCCCTGCTCGCGCATGCGATCGGCCAGGTTGAGCTCGGTGGTGGTGCCGCTCTCCACGCAGATCGGCTTGCCGGCCAGATCCTTGAGGGTCTTGATGCCGCTGGCCACCGGTGCCATCAGGCCCTGGCCGTCATAGAAGGTGGTGGGACCGAAAGAAATGCCGTTGCCACCGGCCGAATCGCGGCTCAGGGTCATGGTGGTGTTGCGGGCCAGCATGTCCACCTCGCCGCTGGCGAGGGCCGCGAAGCGCTCGCTGGAGTTGAGGTCGCGGTATTCCACCATTTCGGGATCGCCGAGAATGGCGGCGGCCACGGCCCGGCAGGTGTCGGCGTCGAGGCCGCTGTAGGTGCCGTCGGGGCCGAGGAAGCTGAAGCCCGGCAGCTTGCCGTCCACGCCGCAGACGAGCTTGCCGCGGCTGCGGATCGTCTCCATCTTCTGGCTCTGCACCCCTTCGCCGCCGCCACCGCCATCACTGGCGCAGCTGGCCAGCAGCAGGGACAACACCACCGGAACAGCCGCCACAAGTGATCGCAGGCGCAAGGATCGCAGAGGCAGGGATCGCAGAGGCAGGGATCGCAGCGGCTGTGATCGCAGCTGAACTGGTCGCAGGTGAAGCATCAGGGGCAAGGATGAAGTGTGCGCAGTTTGCCAGCAGGACACAAGAGCTGCTGGTCACAACGCCCACACGTTGCAGGCCGCCTCTCCATAGCTTCAGGCGACGGCGATGATGGTGATCAGGTCCAGGCCCGGGTCGCCGCTTGATGTCCGCTTCCTCCGCTGCGCCACAAGTGGCTCCCGGTTCGCTGGTGATGCGCCGCCCCGACGACTGGCACGTGCACCTGCGCGACGGCCCCCTGCTCAACGCGGTGGTGGCCGCGACGGCGCGGGCGTTCGGCCGGGCGATCGTGATGCCAAACCTGAGCCCGCCGATCACCACGGCGGCGATGGCGCAGGCCTACCGCCTGCGGATCCTGGCTGCCCTGCCGCCGGGCAGCCGCTTCCAGCCGCTGATGACCGCCTATCTCACCGACACGATCGATCCGGCGGAACTGGAGCGGGGCCATGGAGCCGGCATCTTCACGGCCGTGAAGCTCTACCCGGCCAACGCCACCACCAATTCAGCCCAGGGCGTGACCGACATCGCCAAGCTCACCGCCGTGTTCGAAACGCTCGAGCGCATCGGCATGCCGCTGCTCCTGCACGGCGAGGTCACCGACGCGGAGATCGACATCTTTGATCGCGAAGCGGTATTTATTGAGCGGCACCTGCAGCCGCTGCTGGAGCGCTATCCCCGCATGAAGGTGGTGCTGGAGCACATCACCACCAGCGAAGCGGTGGCTTTCGTGGAGAGCCAGGCGGGCGGCGACTCCCCACGGCTTTGCGCCACGATCACCCCCCACCACCTGCAGCTCAACCGCAATGCGATGTTCAACGGCGGCCTCTGGCCCGACTTCTACTGCCTGCCGGTGATCAAGCGGGAGCGGCACCGCCTGGCCCTGCGCCGTGCCGCCGTCTCCGGCAACCCCTGCTTCTTTCTCGGCACCGATTCCGCCCCCCACCGCCGCTCCGCCAAAGAAGCAGCCTGCGGTTGCGCCGGCATCTTCAATGCACCCCACGCGCTGGAGAGCTACGCGCAGGTGTTCGAGCAGGAGGGGGCGCTGCACCGGTTGGAAGCGTTCGCCTCGCTCTACGGCCCCCGCTTCTACGGCCTGCCGCCCCACGAGCAGACGGTGGAGCTGCGCCGTGAGCCGTTGCCGGTGCCGCGGCGACTGGAGCTGGCCGATGGCGACGGTGGCGTGGAGGTGCTGGTGCCGTTCCACGCCGGCCAGAGCCTGCCCTGGCGCTTGGTGGACTGAGCGGCAACACGCACTCAGCCTGGCTGCGCCGTATTCGGGTTGGGGTTCGGGTGGTCTGCCGGGTCGGAGCTGAGGTTGAGGAAGCGGCAGAACAGCGGCAGGGTGAGGCCCTGCAGCAGCAGATTCACCACCACCACGATGAAGATGATGCTCTGGCAATCGTGTGCGAGGGGTTGCAACAAAGCTGCATCAATGCCGCGCAGGCGCGGAATCGCCACCACCAGCTCGTTGGAGAGCGCCAGCGGCACTGCACCCCGCAGACCACACCAGCTGACCAACAGTGTTTCTCGAAAGCTGAAGGGGGATTGAGATTGAAAAATCAGCACACTCAGGGGCCGTGCAATCAGCATCAGGCCCAAGGCCGTGAGCAGACCCGCCGGCAGAGAATGCACCAGATCTGCAGGGTTCACCAGCAGGCCGAACACCAAAAACACGCTGATTTCTGTCATGGTGTTGAACGGCAGCAACACCTCCTGCAGCGTCACATGCGTGATGTCGGGCAGGCGATAGCTCATGTTTGTGAGGAACAAGCCACAAATGTAGATGGCGATCAGGCCGGAGCCACCCATGTAAAAGGCCGTGCCATAAACAACAAAGGCGATCGACACCGCCACGATCAACAGCTGTGAGCGCTCCGTCACCAGGTGATTGATCACGAAGATGGCCAGGTAGCCGAAGATGAAGCCCAGCAACAGCCCGCCGGACACCTGCTGAACAAACTTGCGCAGTTCATTGAGTGCGGTGGCCTGCAGGCTGATCGTTCCCATGCCAGAGCCGGTGGTCACGAACAGGCCTACCACCAGCCCATAGAAGAGCAGGGCGGAGGGATCGTTCACCGAAGATTCGAACTCCAGCAAGTGGCGCAACCGTTCGGGCACCTTGTTCTGGATGTTTCGCAGCACGCTCAAGGTGGCGCCAGCATCGGTGGAGCCCAGGCAGGCGGCCGTGAGCAGGGCCGCGCCAAAGGGCATGCTGCTGATGCCCAGGTTGAATTGATCGGTGGTGGCGAAGGAAAGCCACCAGATGAATCCGCCCAGCAAGAGAGACGAGGCCAGCACTCCGCCCACAGCCAGCAGAATTCCGTACTTCAGGAAACCGCGAATAGCGATCAAATCCGTTTTCAGGCCCGCATAGAACAGCAGCAAGGCCAGGCACAACACATGAAAGTTTTCTGCCTGGGAATGGGTGATCTTAAGGGTGGTGATGTTGATGCTGAGCCCGAGCAACAGCACACCGAGAATTGCCGGGATCCCCACC
>CALFOF010000197.1 GCA_937919075.1 uncultured Cyanobium sp.
CCTCGCGGTCTCCGGCCTGCTCTACCTGCGGGATCGGATCAGCGTGCCGCGCGACATGTCGTTGCCTGCGGCCCGCCGCCTGCGCCAGGCCCTCACCACCACCGCAAACGCAGCCACCGCTGCGATGGCGAGCGACCAGGCTCTAGCCATCCCTGCAGCGCCCGCCATTCCGCTCCGCCATCGCCGTGATCAAAATCCCGCCGCTTTTCACTGCCCCGCGTCGGCAGATGGTGAAGCGCAGCTGATCGTCGGCCGGAGCCGTCCATGACCATGGCCCTGAGCGTGCCGGTTGCGGCTGCTCTGCCGCTCGCGCTTGCCCTTCCCGACATCAGCACCGAGCAGCTGCAACTGCTGCTGAGCCGCTGGGGCTATCTGGTGGTGTTCGCCGGCATGGTGCTGGAGAACGCCGGCCTGCCGCTGCCGGGAGAAACGCTCACCCTGCTGGGCGGCTATGCCGCCGGCAGCGGCCAGCTGCAGGTGGGCGGTGTGATCGGCGCGGCGATGGTGGGTGCGGTGATCGGCGACAACCTGGGCTATCTGGTGGGGCGCTGGGCCGGCTGGATGTTCGTGCTGCGCGTGGGCCGGCTGTTGGGCCAGCCCCCTGAGCAGATGGAAGAGCTGAAGCGGCGCTTTCTGCGCCATGCCGATGCGTCGGTTCTGCTGGGACGTTTCGTCGCCGTGTTGCGGGTGATCGCCGGGCCGCTGGCCGGCGCGGTGGGCATGCCCTACGGCCGTTTCCTGCTGTTCAACTTCGTCGGTGCCGCCCTCTGGTCCACCACGATGGTGACCCTGGCGTGGCTGGGCGGGCGCTGGATTCCCCTGGAGCGGATGCTGTCGAGTGTGGTGGGCTTCGGCCTTGGCGCTCTGGTGCTGATCGTGTTGATCCTGCTGCTGCCCCGCTGGCTGAGCAAGCTGGAATCCCCCTTGCTGGAAGCCCCACTGATTGAAGCTCCATTGATTGAGCCGCCCACCAACGAGACCCCCTGATGCTTCCCCCCGCACCCTGGCGCTGCAGCGTTCTCTCCACCTTCTTTTGCGCTCGCCCCGGCGCTCGCTCCGACCGGCTCACTGCGTTCAAGGGCGCGATGGTGGCCTTGGCTCTGGTGCTTGCTCCTTCGCTGCCAACGGCCAATTTCGAGCCCCCCGCGGCGGCGCTGGAGATCCGCGGCTCCACCTATTTCCGCAAGGGGCCCTTCCGGCTCAGCATGCTCACCTACTCCTCCAACGTGTCTCAACCGTGGCCGGAGTACTACGTGACGATTCCGATGCCGGAGCAGGCAGGGGCCAATCTCGGCGCGCTGGAGATTCAGCAGATCGGAGGCGCCGACTGGCAGTTCGGCTTTGATGCCAGCCGCACCCGCGCTTTCATCGGCAAGCCGCGTCGCGAAGGCCGGCCCGTGCCGGTGGAGGCCACTTTTGATGAGCAGCGGCGCCAATTTCTGATTCGTTTCCCCCAGCCACCCGTTCCCGGTGAAACCGTCACCGTGGCGCTGCGGCCGATCCGCAACCCCATTCAGGCCGACACCTATCTCTTTACGGTGCGGGCCTTCCCCGATGGGCCCCAGCCGGTGGCCACCCCGGTGGGGGCCGGCCGCGTGCGCATCTACGACCTCTACTGGGACTGATCCTCCGGGAGCAGCAGGTCTTCGCTGCTCTGATGCAGCTCGAAATCCTCAAAGCTGAAGCCGGGGGCCACGCAGCAATGCACCAGGGTCCAGGGGCCGCTGCTGCGCGCCGCCTGCCACCAGCCGGCCGGAATCAGCTGGAAGGGGGCCTGCTCCGGACGCGCTGGGCTGCGCGGACCGAGCACAAGCGGCTGCGGCGGTGCGAGGGCTGGATCTTCCGCCCCGCGCCAGAGCAGCAACGGCGCGCCGGCCAGGTGATGCCAGCTCTCCTCGGCGCCGTTCACCCGGTGCCAGCGGCTGGTCACCCCGGCTGGCAGCAGGAAATGAATCACGGTGAAGGCGGAGCGCAGGGCGCCGTCCGCGCGGCGCACCTGCAACGGCGAGCGATGGATCTCCCGGTAGAAGCCCCCTTCCGGGTGGGGTAGCAGGCCTAGCTCAGCGATCAGCTCGTTCATGGCGGTGATGGTGGTGCAGGGTCGGGGGCGGTTTCACCCACCCGATCGAGATCGGCCAGGCCGATCACCGCCTCGGGCTGGGCATACCACTTGAATTCCAGCCAGTTGCCTGAGGGGTCAATCAGAAAGAAGCTGCGGTGCTCCAGCAGCTCGCCGGCAAAGCGGGTTTTGGCGTTCACCCCGAACCGCAGTTGCTGCTGCCGCGCTTGCTGCTCAAGGGCCTCAAAGGTGCTGGCTTCGGCAAACACCAACCCGAAGTGGCGCGGGTAGATGCCCCGCTGCGGCGGTTGGAGGGCCTCAGCGCCGACGCCCAGCACTGGATCCGGCCCCTGATCCGGCACCAGATGGGCCACCAGCTGATGGCCGCCGAGGCCGAGCACCAGGGCCGTGGCGCTGCGGCGACCGCGCCGGCAGCCGAGGCCATCCACGTACCAGCGCTCGGTGGCCGCAAGATCGAGCACCGGAAACGACAGATGAAAGAGCGGCTGTGACGTCATCGCCGACTGGGGCGCACGACGGCCGAACGGGACTGGATCCTTGCGCTCAGAGCCGGCGGCGGAAGCCGTCGCTGAAGCCCGCGTTGGGGGCACGTTCGTCGTCGCTGGAACGGCGCAATTGCCACACGTTGCGGCCGACGCGCTCGGCCACGACGCCGGCCCGCCGCACCCGGGGGGCACCGGGCCGGGCACCCAGCAGCAGGCCCACCTCATGGGTGGAGAGCGGGGCCCCGGTGCTGATCGCCAGGGCGATCGCTTCGAGGCGCCCCTTGATGGATTGAAGTTGCACCGGGCTTTCCAGATCAAAGCCATCGCTGGGGGGCACCGACAGGCCCATGGCCCCG
>CALFOF010000198.1 GCA_937919075.1 uncultured Cyanobium sp.
TGTGAACTGGGGGTCGTACTCCGCAACACGGCGGGGCATGCCGTTGAGGCCCAGCCAGTGCTGCGGGGCGAAGCAGAGGTTGAAGCCGATGAAGGTGAGCGTGAAGTGCAGGCGGCCCATGTCTTCATTGAGCATGCGCCCCGTGAACTTCGGATACCAGTGATAGAGAGAGGCGAACACCACGAACACGGTGCCGCCATAGACGATGTAGTGGAAGTGGGCTACCACGAAGTAAGTGTCGTGGACGTGGATATCGAAGGGAACCTGAGCGAGTGCCACCCCGGTGATACCACCGAACACGAAGTGAACGATGAAGGCACAGGAGAACAGCATGGCGCTGTTGAGAGCGATCTTGCCGCCCCACAGCGTGGCCAGCCAGTTGAAAAACTTGATGCCGGTGGGAACGGCGATGAAGGCCGTGGCGATCGTGAAGAACAGCCGCATCCAGGGCGGTGTTGCACTGGTGAACATGTGGTGGGCCCACACGATCAGCCCCAGAAACACGATGCCCAGAATTGAATACACCATGGTGGTGTAGCCGAACAAGGGCTTGCGGGCATGGACCGGCAGGATCTCACTGACCAGACCAAAGGCCGGCAGCACCATGATGTAAACGGCTGGATGGGAATAGAACCAGAACAGATGCTGGTACACCACCGCGTTGCCGCCGAGAGCCGGGTTGAAGAAGCCGGTGTGGGCCAGGATGTCGAAGCTGAGCAGCACCAATGTTCCCGCCAGCACAGGCGTGGCCAGCACCACCAGAAAGCTGGTGCCCAGCATGGCCCAGCAGTACATCGGCAACTGCATCATTTTCAGGCCAGGCCGGCGCATCTTCAGCACGGTGGCGATGAAGTTGATCCCACCGAAGATCGAGCTGCCACCCAGCAACAACACGCTCAGGATCCACACCACCTGGCCAGCCGCCGGGGTGGTGAGGCTCAGGGGTGGGTAGGCGGTCCAGCCTGATTGGGAAGCGCCGGCAATGAAGTAGCTGGCAATCAGCAGGATGCCGGCGGGGGGAATCAACCAGAAGGCCACGGCGTTCAGCCGGGGAAAGGCCATGTCTCTGGCGCCCACATAAAAGGGGATCAGGTAATTCCCGAACGCCCCGTTCACCACTGGCACGATCCAGAGGAAGATCATCACCGTGCCGTGGAGGGTGAGCACCTCGTTGTAGGTGTCCCGCTGCAGAAAGTCCGACATCGGACTGACCAGCTCAATGCGGATCATGCCGGCAAGGGCGCCGCCGATGAAATAAAAGATGAATCCGGTCACCAGGTATTGGAGCCCGATCACCTTGTGATCCAGGCTGAAACTCAGGTACCGCAGCCAACCCTCGGGTTGGAGGCTCGGCGGCGCTGAGCTGGTGGTGGGCGGCAGGGCCAGGGTCATCGGACGGGGAAGCGTTTGGAGGGGAAAAGGGAGACGGGGAAGCAGGAGGCGGAAATTCAGCCTGTCGCTGAAGGCCCCGACGCGGCACTGGCCACTGTGGCGGGCCGGTTCTGATCCAGCCAGGCGTCAAAGGCGTCGGGCTCATGCACCACCACGGTGGAGCGCATGCCGCCGTGATACGGACCGCACAGCTCTGCGCACACGATCGGATAGCTGCCGGCGCGGGTGGGCGTGAAGGTGAGGATCGTGGGTTGGCCGGGGATCACGTCCTGCTTGAGGCGAAATTCCGGCACCCAGAAGGCATGGATCACATCGCGGGCCTCCATGCGCAGCTCCACCTGCTGGCCGGCTTTCACATGCAGCTCACCGCTGATGAAGTCGCCCTCGGGGTAGTGGAATAGAAAGGCGAACTGAAGCGCGGTGACATCCACCGGCAAGGCACCGCTGCTGCTGCCGGGAGAACTGCCGATGCCGCCCCAAGTGCGGACCTCGGCACCCTCTACAACGGAAGGCACGTTGGCCGCCATCACCATCCCCGGTGGCATGGGATCGCTGGATCCCGTTGCTGCTGATTCAATCGCCATGCCGCCGTGCATGGCGTGGGGGTCGCTGAGTGGAATCATGCCGCCCATGCGGTCGTAGATGTCGTAGCTGTAGATGCCAACAAACAGCACCACAATTGCTGGCACTGCCGTCCAGAAGATCTCCAGCTGAAGATTGCCTTCGACGGCAACGCCGTCGCCGAGATCGCCTTCCTTGCGGCGAAAACGAATCAAGCTATACAGAAGCAGCCCGAGAATACCGAGGAAAAGTATGGTTCCGATCACGAACAGCACGGTGAAGAGCTGGTCGTAGAGGGGGGCGTTCGAGCTGGCGGCAACCGGCAGCATGTTGACGTTCTGACCGACCCAGAGGCCAATGAGGACAAGCAGCATCCCCACCACCAAGGTGACGATGGTTGAAGGAATCGGCACGAAGGAAGCCAGGCTCTCACCACCCTATGGGGAGCCGCCACAGCGGCGCTTGGCGAAGGTGGGAACAGCGAAACAAACGGAATGAGGCGTTAGGAATTCAACACAGAGCCACTGTTGCGACTCCACCACACCTGGTCTCGAAGCTCCAGAAGTGATCGCTAACTTGATCGCCATGAGGCGCGGATTGCTTTTTCTCACATCCCACCTGGTGGTGGCGCTAGTGGCCCTGGTGGCGATCGGGGGCGCCACACGGGTGATGGAAGCCGGTCTGGCCTGCCCCGATTGGCCGCTTTGTTATGGCAGCTTTCTGCCCGGCGGACGCATGAACCTCCAGGTCTTCCTGGAGTGGTTTCATCGGCTCGATGCCTTTCTGGTGGGAATCGCCCTGCTGGTGCTTGCCGGCTGGAGCGTGCTTCGGCGCCAGGTGCTGCCCTCTTGGCTCCCCTGGGCCAGCGGCGCCGCCCTGCTGCTGGTAGCCGTGCAGGGCCTGCTGGGTGCTCTCACCGTCACCCAATTGCTTCGTTTTGATGTGGTGACGGCCCATCTCGGCACCGCCTTGGTGCTGGTGGCCTTGCTCAGTGGCGTCCATCAGGGCCTCACCGCCCAGATCTCTTCCCCTGGCGCCAGCTCTGCCGCTGGCGGCACAGCTTTCACCCGCCCTTCATGTATGTGGGTGCGTGCAGCAGCCCTGGCCACGGCAATGGCCGCCCTGGCGGTCTTTGCTCAGGCGATTTCCGGTGCGCTGATGGCCACCCAGTGGGCGTCAGGCCGCTGCCTGAGCAGCGGCGAAGCCTGCGGCCTGCTGGCCACACACCGCCAACTGGCGGTGCCGGTGGCACTGGTGGTGGTGCTTGCCTGCAGCTTCACCCTGCTCACGCCGGCCACCCGCCAGCGCTCCTGGCCCTTCGCCCTCGCTGGGGTGCTGCTGGTGGTGCTGCAGGTGGTGCTGGGGGTGCTCACCCTGCGCCTCTCGCTGGCCGTTCCGCTCGTCACCGTGGGGCACCAGATCACCGCCGCCTTGCTGGTGGGCTTGCTCACCGGCCTGGCGGTGCGCAGCTGGAGCCTTGCACCAGCTCCGTTTTCAGCGGTCCAACCGCCCCGTTCTTCCACCTTGGAGAGTTGTCATGGTTAGCGCCACCGCAGGGAGCGGCGCCTCCCCCACGCTCCCCCGCAGCGAGGCTGTTCCTTCCCGCGCCAAGGTCAAATTGCCGGCCTGGCTGGAGATCGCCAAACCGCGCCTGATTCCGCTGCTGCTGGCTACCACCCTCGGCGGCATGGCCCTGTCTGAAGGTTGGCCGCTGCCAGCCCCGCGCCTGGTCTGCACCCTGGGCGGCGGTGCCCTGGCCGCTGCCGCTGCCGGCGTGCTCAATTGCCTCTGGGAACAGGAGCTCGACGGTCGCATGGTCCGCACCAGTGGCCGGGCGCTGCCCTCTGGTCGGCTGTCACCCGCCACCGCCTTTTCGGTGGCTGTTTCGCTCACCTGCGTGGCGGCCGCCCTGCTGGTGAGCGGTGTGAACTGCCTGGCCGCCGGGCTCTCCCTGCTGGGACTGTGCAGCTACGTGCTGCTCTACACCGCCCTGCTCAAGCCGCGCACCTCTCAGAACATCGTGATCGGCGGGGTGGCCGGTGCCATTCCCCCCTTGGTGGGCGCTGCAGCTGCCACCGGCCATCTGGGCCTGAGCAGCTGGTGGCTGTTCAGCCTGGTGATGCTCTGGACTCCGGCACATTTCTGGGCGCTGGCCCTGTTGCTGCGCGAGGACTACCGCTCGGTGGGCATTCCGATGCTGCCGGTGGTCAAGGGCTCCCAGGTGACCGCCGAAGCGATCGTGCATTACGCCCGCGCCACCGTGCTTGTGAGCGGTTTCGGCATCCTGGCCCTGCCCAGTGGTGGGCTCCTCTACGGCCTCCTGCTGCTGCCGTTCAACGGCCGCCTGCTGCAGATGGGCCGATCGTTGGCGGCATCGCCCGATGATCCGGTGCGGGCCAAGGGCTTGTTCCGCTGGTCGATCCTTTACCTGTTCGGGATCTGCCTGCTACTGCTGATCTGCCGCCTGCCCGCCGCCGCCGCCTTCTCCCACCAGGCCAGCGACCTGATCGGCTGGGCAACCGGCCTTGATGGATTGCCACTGTTCAACGGCCTGAACGGGTTCCCGTCGCTGGGATTCCCGCAGCTGAGCGGTTTCCCGCTGCTGAATGTTGTGGGCAGCCGCTGATCCTCACCGGAGCCGCTTGATGGGGCTCCTTTCTAGATTGGTTCTCCTTTCCAACGGGCGTGAGCCTGACCAGCGGTGCCAGACGCGGTGATCGAGCTGCAGCAACTCACCAAACGCTATGGCCCGGTGGAGGCGCTCCAGTCGCTCGACCTGAGCGTGCCCCGGGGTTGCCTCTATGGCTTGCTCGGTCCGAACGGAGCCGGCAAGACCACCGCCTTGCGCATCATCTGCACCCTGCTGGCCCCCGACAGCGGCCGGGTGATCGTGGCGGGCCACGATGCGCTGAAGCAACCGCGGCAGGTGCGGGAACTGCTGGGCTATGTGGCCCAGGATGTGGCGATCGACAAGATCCTCACCGGCCGTGAGCTGCTCCAGCTGCAGGGTGCGCTGTACCACCAGCCCGCGCGCCTGCTGGCCCCACGCATCGAGGAGCTGGTGGAGCGCATGGGCATGGGCGACTGGATCGACCGGCGCTGCGGCACCTATTCCGGCGGGATGCGCCGTCGCCTCGATCTGGCCTGCGGCCTGCTGCACAGCCCTGAGCTGCTCGTGCTCGACGAACCCACGGTGGGCCTCGACATCGAAAGCCGCGCCGCCATCTGGCAAGTGCTGCGCGAGCTGCGCCAGGCCGGCACCACGGTGCTGCTGAGCAGCCACTATCTGGAGGAAATCGATGCGCTCGCCGACCGTCTCGCCATCATTGATGGGGGGCGGGTAATCGCCGAAGGCAGCCCCAGCGCTCTCAAGGAGGCGCTTGGCGGCGACCGGGTCACGCTGCGGGTGCGTGAATTCAGCGATGAGCGGGAGGCCAGCCGCGTCAGCGAGGTGCTCCAGGCCTGTCCTGGCGTGCGGCAGGTGGTGGTGAACCGCGCCCAGGGCCATTCGCTCAACCTCGTGGTGGAACACGAGGGGGTGATCGAGCAGCTGCGTTGCCAGCTCGATGCCGCTGAACTGCCGGTCTTCTCGCTGGCCCAGAGCCAGGCCAGTCTTGATGATGTGTATCTGCAGGCCACCGGCCGCACCCTGATGGACGCGGAGCTGGCGGTCGCCGGCAGCAGGGATGCCAAAGCCGAGCGCAAACAGGCCATGCGTTGACCCACGCCCCCCTCTTTCCACCCTCCGTCTTCCTTCGGCCATGACCAGCGCACCCACCCTCACCGCCCAGCCCCCGCTGCCGGCCCTGCCGGCTGCCAACCGTTCCGCCCTGGCGGATGTGACCCAGGAAACCCTGGCGCTCACCCGCAGGTTGTTCCTCCAGCTGGCACGCCGGCCCACCACCTTGGTGGCCGGCGTGCTGCAGCCGCTGATCTGGCTGGTGCTGTTCGGCGCCCTGTTCGCCAAGGCACCGGAAGGTCTGCTGCCCGATGGCATGAGCTACGGGCGCTTTCTCGGCGCGGGGGTGATCGTGTTCACGGCCTTCAGCGCCGCCCTCAATGCCGGCCTGCCGGTGATGTTCGACCGGGAATTCGGCTTTCTCAATCGGTTGCTGGTGGCACCGCTGCGCTCACGCAGCTCGATCGTGCTGGCTTCCGTGCTCTACATCACCAGCTTGAGCCTGGTCCAGAGCCTGGCGATCATGGGCACCGCCGCCTGGCTGGGCTATGGCTGGCCCGGCACCGCCGGGCTGGCGCTGGTGCTGGTCACCCTGCTGCTGCTGGTGTTCGCCGTCACGGCCATGAGCCTGGGGCTGGCCTTCGCGCTGCCCGGCCACATCGAGCTGATCGCGGTGATCTTCGTGGCCAACCTGCCCCTGCTGTTCGCCAGCACGGCCCTGGCCCCGATTTCCTTCATGCCCACCTGGCTGGGCTGGCTTGCGGCCCTGAATCCCCTTACCTTCGCGATTGAACCCATTCGTGCGGCCTACGCAGGCCACCTCTCCCTCGGCGACGTGGTGCTGATCGCTCCTTACGGGGAGCTCACCGGCGCCACCTGCCTCGGCGTGTTGGCCCTCCTGGCGATCGGATTGTTCCTTCTGATCCGGCCGCTGCTGGATCGCAAACTCAGCTGAGCCCCGCTGTGCCCCCGTCCTCGTCCCTGCCTGCGCCCGTTCTGCCCAGGCCTCAGCAGAAACGACCCTCCGAGCGCCAGGTCTTGAAGGGTGCCTTGGACCGCAGGGATCAAGGAGCGGTGGCGTGGCTGTCGCTGCGCTGGGTGCACCGCCATGGCGTCGAAGCCCTTCCGTCGCTGATGCAGGAGCTCACCGCTGGCGACGCTTCACTGAAGGACTGGTGGCACGACCATCTGCACGCCACAGCAGCCCCAGGTGCCGCGCCTGGCAGAGCACCTGTGGATGCTGGTGAAGCTGCGGCGGCGGCGGCTGGTGAA
>CALFOF010000199.1 GCA_937919075.1 uncultured Cyanobium sp.
GCAGGCTCTCGGGCAGAAACTTCTCCAGCCCGCCCTGCTGTTGTCCGGCGTACTCCCAGCGCAGCAGGGCCACACGGCCACCGGCGCTGAAGGCCAGCACGGCCGGCTTCTCGCTCACCGCCAGGATCAGCCGCGCCGGGGCCGGGTGCTCACCCACCGGGGCGGCCTCCTCCAAGTGCAGGCGGCCGAGCAGCTGGGGCCCCGCGATCCGCACCTGGCCATCGGCCTGGATCAGCAGGCGGCCATCGCCGGGCAGGGCGTCGAGCGCCTGCTGACGCTGCAGTTCGGTGGTGGGCCGGGTGGCGGCGGCGCGCTGGGCCACCAGGGCATCGCCGCCGGCCACTAGCCGCGTGCGCCGGGGCGTGGCAAAGCGCTTCTTCAGGCTTTTGAGCTCCGCCACCATGGCGTCGAGCAGGGCCTGGCGGTCGTCGAGCAGGTGCCGCAGCCGCTCCCGTTCCTGCGCCAGTTCGGCGGCCTCCTGCCGCAGGCCGTCCTGCTCCAGGCTGGTGAGGCGCCGCAGCGGCATGGCCAGCACCGCCTCGGCCTGCCGCTCGCTGAGATCGAAGTGGACCTGCAGGCTGGCCTTGGCCGTGGCCGCGTCTTTGGCCGCCTGGATCCGGGCGATCACCTCCTGCAGGGCATCGAGGGCCCGGATCAATCCCTCCACCACCTCCAGCCGATCTTCGGTGCGGCGCAGGGCGTGGTTGGTGCGCCGGATCAGGGTGTGTTCCCGGTATTCCAGGAAGTGGTTCAGGATCTGCCGCAGGCTCAGCTGCAGCGGCTGGCCCTGGACGAGCGCCAGCATGATCGCGCCGAAATTGCTCTGCAGGGCCGTGCGGCGTTGCAGTTCGGCCAGCACTTTGGTGGGATCGCCGTCGCGGCGTACCTCCACCACCACCCGCATGCCATCGCGGTCGCTCTCGTCGCGGATGTCGGCGATGCCACCGATTTTGCCGCCGTTGACCTGCTCGGCCAGCTTCTCGATCCAGCCCGCCTTGCTCAGCTGGTAGGGAAGTTCCGTGATCACCACGGCGCCACGGCGGTGGCGTCCCTTGCCGGGCTGTACCTCCTCGATGTGGGCCACACCACGCATCGGGATGCTGCCGCGGCCATTCAGGTAGGTGTCGCGCACGCCGCTGCCGGTGAGCACTTCGCCGCCGGTCGGAAAGTCGGGGCCGGGCACCAGTTCGAGCAGCTTCTCGTCGCTGAGATCGGGCTTACGGATCAGGGCGATCAGGGCGTCCACCACTTCGCCCAGGTTGTGGGGCGGAATGCTGGTGGCCATGCCCACGGCGATGCCCGAGCAGCCATTCAGCAGCAGGAAGGGCAGCTGGGCCGGCAGCACGGTCGGTTCCTGCTGGGAGGAATCGAAGTTGGGGGCAAAATCAACCGTGTCGTTGCCGATTTCATCGAGCAACCCCTGGTTGGCGATCGGCGCGAGGCGCGTTTCTGTGTATCGCATTGCCGCCGGAGGGTCGTCGTCGACCGAGCCGAAGTTGCCGTGGCCGTCGAGCAACGGATGGCGGCTGGCGAACGTTTGCACGAGGCGCACGAGCGCGTCGTAGACGGCCTGATCACCGTGGGGGTGGTACTTGCCGAGCACATCCCCCACCACCCGGGCGCATTTGCGATAAGGCCGATCCGGGGTGAGGCCCAGCTCGTGCATGGCAAACAGGATGCGGCGCTGCACGGGCTTGAGGCCATCGCGCACATCCGGCAGGGCCCGGCCCACGATCACGCTCATGGCGTATTCGAGGTACGAGCGCTGCATCTCCTGATGCAGGGAGATCGGTTGGACGCGCTCCTCTGCCATCCGGTTCGGGGGTCTGGGGGCGGAAGTGGCTCAGCCTACAGATCCTGCCTGGCGGGGCTCAGCGGTCGGTGACCGCTCAGGAGGAGGGTTCCTCTTCTGTCTCCATGCTGCCGGAGGCGTTGGCATTGGCCCTGTCCACGGCCCCCTTCAGATCGGGATGGCTGAGCAGGGTCTTGGCGCTGGCCCGCAGGCGGGGGCCCCAGAGCTGTTCTTTCTGATAGGCATCCAGCACGTAGTTGGGTTCAATCGCCAGGGCCTCGCTGGCAAGTTGACGCGCCTCGCTCTGGCCGGGCGGGGTGGCGGCCAGACCAACGGCCAGCGCCAACATCGGCTCCGCCGCCTTGGCATTGATCTGCAGGGCATGGCGCCAGCGATCGATCGCCTCGCCGCGTCGGCCCAGTTCGTAGAGCACCAACCCCTGGTTGTTGATCGCCTCCCAGAAGCCCTTGCGCAGCCCGGAGGCGCGCTCGAAGGCCTGCAGGGCTCCTTGGGGGTTGTCGAGCAGCAGCTGGGCGTTGCCGAGATCGAAATGGGCGCCGGCATTGCGGCCATCCAGCCGCAGGCCCTGCTCCAGCAGCCCCACCGCCTGCTGCGGCTCACCACCGCGCAGGGCCAGGGAGCCTTCAGCAAACCAGATGCCAGGGTTGCGTGGATCGAGCTGCTTGGCCCGCGCCAGCGACGCTGACGCTTTTTTGCTCTGGTTGCTGCGCAGCTGAGCTTCCGCCAGCAGCACCCAACCGCGGGGGTCGGCAGGCAGCAGCTGCACGGTGAGGGCCGCCAGTCGGGCCGCATCTTCCGCCTGGCCCAGGCGCAGCAGGCGGCTGGCCGCCTGGGCGATGCCAAGACCGGCCGCTTCCAGCTCCGTGCTCTGTGGCACGTAGGCGTAAGGAACCAGCGCGAAGGCCGGTGGCACCGGCCCTAAAGCAACGGAAAACGTGAACGGTGCTGCCGTGAGACTCGCCAACCAGCGCGGGGCCATGCCGGGCGTTCCATTCCAAAACCCACTTTAGATCGGCACTTCTCTGCTTTCACAGGCGGATTCCCTCTCCCTGCCCCCTGATCCACCGCCAGCCGTGCTGCCCTGCCCCAGCACCGCCAGAAGGTTGCGGCGCCACATCCAGGGCTTGATGCGCCGTAGGGCCGAGGCCCGCAGCCGCTCGTCCCAGTCGTCGTCGCTCCACTGCAGGGCCTCCTCCGGCTGCAGGTCGAGCATCCAGGCGCGGGGTTGCAGGTCGGGATCGCTCGACACGGGCAGCTCCTGAGCGTTCCAGGGGCAGACGTCCTGGCAGATGTCGCAGCCGGCCACCCAGGGCGCCATGGCGGCGCTGATCGCCGGCGGCAGCTGCGGTTCGCGATTTTCGATCGTGTGGAAGGCGATGCAGCGCCGCGCATCCACCACGAACGGTTCGGTGATGGCGCCGGTGGGGCAGGCCTCGATGCAGCGGCTGCAGCGGCCGCACAGCGGTTCGGCCGGGGCATCGGCGGGCAGCTCCAGGGTGGTGAGCAGGTGGCCGATCAGGAACCAGGAGCCGCGGCGGGGGTGGATCAGGTTGCCGTGCTTGCCGATCCACCCCAGGCCGGCCTGCTCGGCCCAGGCCTTGTCGAGCAGGGGGGCGCTGTCGACACAGGCGCGCCAGCGCACTCCAGGCGCCTGCTGCTCAAGCCAGCGGCCCAGCTGGCGCAGGCGGCCATCGATCACCCGGTGGTAGTCGCGGCCCCAGCCGTAGCGGGCGATGGCGGGTCGGCCAGGGCGGCGGGTCGCGGCCACGTTGTAGTTGAGCCCCACCGCCAGCAAGCTGCGCACCCCCGGCAGCAACCGCTGCACCGCCTCCCGGCGCGGATCGGCCATCCAGTCCATCGAGGCGTGGTGGCCTGCGGCCAGCCAGCGCTGCAGGGCCGCCGTGCGCAGCTGCATCCGCTGATCGTGCTCAGCGGCGGCCAGGCCCACGGGCGCAAATCCCAGCACCTGCGCCTGCTGTTTGAGCGCCACTGCCAGAGCCGCCGGAGTCAGGCCTTCCTGGTCGGGTTTCGATCCCACCCGTAAAGTTGCGCATCGCCGTCATTCTGCTGTGATCTCCGCCTCTTCCGGACGTTTCGGCGTGCTGTTGCGCTGGCTCGGTCTCACTCTGGTGGTGCTGCTCGCCCTGCAGCTCACCTCCGTGATGCTGATCGGCACCTGGGAGGAGCCCACCTTCCAGCAGCTGCTGGTGGAACGCTTGATCAGCCAGGCGCCGATGGCGCTGATGGGTCTGCTGCTGATCCTGCTGGGCTGCCGCCTGGATGTGCCCCATGAGGGCCGCACCCCCTTGCGTTGGCTGGTCGCCGTGCTGGCAGCGGTGCTGGCGATCGGGCTGGCCCTGGCGGTGCCGGTCACGGTGAGCGCCGATGGCTCGATCACCGCCCAGACGGAGCAGAACCTGGCCACCAAACGGGGCCAGCTGGAGATGGCCAAGCAGCAGAGCAGCAATCCCCAGGTGATTGAGCAACTGGTGCGCCAGGCCGAGCAGGCGGGCCAGGTGCCGCCTCAGGCCACGCCTGAGCAGAAGCAGCAGGCCGCGCGCGGCTTCATCGACCGCCAGTTGCAGCAGATGCAGGACCAGCTCAAGCAGGAGGAACGCTCCAGCGTGCTGGCCCTCAACCAGCGCCGTTTCAACGGCACGGCCTCTGCTGTAGTGCTGGTGGTGGCGTTCGCGCTGGTGGCGCTCGCCGCCGTGCTCTGAGCCCCGGACGTTCTGTGGCGAGATGGGCCGCCGCTTAACGGCGTCTCCGGTGCCTGGCTAGGTTGAAGTCCGATTTTTTGATGTCCGGTCGTTCCGGCCCGCTCTTGGTGCAATCGAATCCCCGCCCTGATGAACCCCTGGGGGACCGGCTTCGCCAGGATCTCAAGAACGACCTGATCGCCGGCCTGCTGGTGGTGATTCCGCTCGCCACCACGATCTGGCTGGCCACCACGGTGAGCCGCTTCGTGCTCGCGTTTCTCACCACGATCCCGAAGCAATTCAATCCCTTCAATACGCTCAGCCCGCTCCTGCAGGAGCTGATCAACCTTGGTGTGGGTCTGTTGGTGCCCCTGCTCGGCATCCTGCTGATCGGCCTGATGGCGCGCAACATCGTGGGGCGTTGGTTGCTCGATTTCGGCGAAGGCACCCTGCAGCGCATTCCCCTGGCGGGTTCGGTCTACAAAACCCTTAAGCAACTGCTGGAAACGGTCTTTCGCAGCAACTCCACCCGCTTTCGCCGTGTGGTCCTGGTCGAATACCCCAGCAAGGGCCTCTTTGCCGTTGGCTTCGTCACGGGCGTGCTGGGAGCTGCCATGCAGAGCACGTCCGATCAGCCGATGTTGAGCGTGTTCATCCCCACGGCGCCCAACCCCACCACCGGTTGGTATGCGGTGGTCCCCGAGCAATCCGTCCGCGACCTCGACCTCTCGGTGGAGGATGCCTTCCGCACGATCATTTCGGCGGGGATCGTCAGCCCCGATGATGAGCGTGCTGGTCAGGGCAACCGCAGCTTCTCCAGCCTGTTGGCGCAGCTGCGCGCCCCCTTGTTCACCGCCCCCTCCTCCACCAAGGTCTGAGGGGGGCCACTCCTTCTGAATGTCCGATGCAGAGTCGCTCCCTTTCCAGAGAACTGGCTTTGCTGATGCTGGGCCAGGTGAGCGAACGGGTTCCGGCCGCCAACCTCTCCCTTGAAGGACTGTTGCAGCAGGCCCTCGCCAGCCTCAGCCAGTGCGTGCGGGAAGCCCTCGATAATGCCGCCGTTGATCTCGAACAGGCGCAGCAACAACTGCTCGACAGCGAACTGGTCGATGCTGCCGATCAGGTGGTGCGGGTGCGCGATCACCTGCAGCGCGGTCTTGCCCACGCCGAGCAGGCGATCAACCGTCTGTCGGCGGGCCTTGAATTGCCGCGCCTGCTGATGCTGGCCGACCAGGAAGATGTGCGCCGCGGCGCGGTGGACCGGGCGCGGGCCGTGCTCGATCATCGCGAAGACCTCGATCGGCGACTCGATGAAGTGATGGAGGGTTGGCGGCTGAAGCGCCTGCCGCGCATCGACCGCGACATTCTGCGGCTGGCGGCGGTCGACCTTGACACCTTCGGCACGCCGGCGGCCGTGGCCTGTAGCGAGGCCGTCGATCTGGCCAACCGCTACAGCGACGAGCAAGGACGGCGGATGATCAACGGCGTTCTGCGGCGGTTCACCACCGCGGCCCCCTGAGGCAGGCATGATTTTCGACTGGTTCCGGCGCCAATCCGCACCTCAGCCCGCAACGGCTCCCGCTCCCATCGCTCCTGATGAGCTGTCAGACCCCGGGCAACCCGGCAGCCGGGAGAGCTCTGCTGCAGCTGATGAGGTTGGGTCTGCGCCACCCGCCCCTGCTTCTCCTGTGCCTGCCTCTCCTGCGCCGGTGGAAGCGGCTGTCCCTGCCGCTCCCGCCGTTGATCAGGACGCTCTGGCCTGGGCGCGCGAGGCCTATGCCCGGCTGAAGGCCCAGCAGGAGGCGGCCAAGGTCCTGCAAGAGCCCACCCCCGCTCCCGAAGCAGCAATCACGGCGCCGCCTGAGCCTCAAGCTGACGCTGAGCCCCAAGCTCCAGCGGAGCCCACAGGCGTCACCGCATCAGCCACCGCATCAGCCGTCGAACCGGCCCCCGCCCCGGTTGCCGAGCCGCCGCCGTTGGCACCAGAGTTGTCGCTGCTGGAGCAGGCCGCGGCCCAGCGCCGTGAGCGCCAGCAGGAGTTGCTGGAACGGCCGGAGCCGGAGAGCTCACCCGCCTCCGTCTCCCCTGCCGCATCAGCCACTTCCAACACTTCTGCCACCACTTCTCCCGCTGCCGACACCGCCACTCCCCAGCTCGGAGCGTTCGATGAAGCCTTCACCTGGTCGGTGGAGGTGCTGGCGGCCCCAACGCGGGCAAAGGCGCCGACGGCGACGGCGC
>CALFOF010000200.1 GCA_937919075.1 uncultured Cyanobium sp.
ATGCCGGATGTCAGTGCGTCTACGTGGTGGACTCGGCGGGTGCGTTGGTGCTCAGTGATGTCGCTGATCGGGTCTCGGCCCTGATCGCCGAACTTGGTGATGACGCCGAGGTGGGTTTCCACGGTCACGAGAATCTCGGACTCGGGGTTGCCAATTCGGTGGAGGCGGTTCGCGCCGGTGCCAAGCAGATCGATGGCAGCGTCCGGCGCTTCGGTGCGGGCGCGGGCAATGCGCCGGTCGAGGCGCTGATCGCGGTCTTCGACAAGATCGGTGTCAAGACCGGCATCGACTTCTTCGATATCGCCGACGCCGCCGAGGATGTTGTCGCCCCGGCCATGCCGACCGAATGTCTACTTGATCGAAACGCTCTGATCATGGGGTATTCCGGGGTGTACTCCAGCTTCCTCAAGCACGCGGTCCGCCAGGGCGAGCGTTACGGGGTGCCCGCACATCAACTGCTGCACCGGGCCGGGCAACGAAAGCTGATCGGCGGCCAGGAGGACCAGCTGATCGACATCGCCCTGGAGATCCAACGGGAGCAGATCCAGCGCGAGCAGGACGCAAAGCCCGAGCGGTAACGCCCGCAGCCACGCGAGGTGCACGATGAGCCGGTGAACACTCGCGAACGCGCGCAGGCGATCCTGGAACAACTCGCCGGTGAATCCGCGATCCTCCGCGAGGACCAGTGGGTCGCCATCGAGGCACTCGTGGTGGCACGCCGTCGGGCACTGGTCGTGCAACGCACCGGATGGGGCAAGTCGGCGGTGTACTTCATCGCCGCCAAGCTGCTCCGCGAGCAGGGCCGGGGCGCCACCGTGATCGTGTCGCCGCTGCTGGCACTGATGCGCAATCAGGTCGCTGCCGCCGAACGGGCCGGGGTGCGAGCAGCCACCATCAACTCGGGCAACGTCACCGAGTGGGACGACATCCACCGCCGGGTCGCCGCCGGCGAACTCGATGTGCTGTTGGTGAGTCCGGAGCGGTTGAACAACCCGGAGTTTCGTGACAACGTGCTGCCCGCCCTGGCGGCCGACGCGGGGCTTGTTGTGGTCGATGAAGCGCACTGCGTATCCGACTGGGGTCACGACTTCCGGCCCGATTACCGCCGCGTCGGCCGGCTGGTGCAGACCCTGCCCAATGTGAGTCTGCTCGCCACCACGGCCACCGCCAGCAACCGGGTAATGGCCGACCTGCAACGCGAACTCGGCCCAAACCTCACCGTTCAACGCGGTGACCTGCACCGCCCATCGCTCACGCTCCAGAGCCTGCGCATTCCCAGCCAGCCCGCACGCCTGGCCTGGCTGGCCCACACCCTCCCGCAGCTGGAAGGCAGCGGCATCATCTACGCCCTCACCACCCGCGATGCCGTGCTGGTGGCCGATTGGCTGCGGCCCTGCGGCATCGATGCCCGTGCCTACACCGGTCAGATGGACAGCGGCGACCGCGAACAGCTCGAAGATGCCCTCATCGCCAACGAGTGCAAAGCCCTCGTCGCCACCACCGCCCTGGGCATGGGTTACGACAAGCCCGATCTGGGCTTCGTGATCCATTACCAGGTGCCCGGCTCGGTGGTGGCCTACTACCAGCAGGTTGGACGAGCTGGTCGCGCCTTGCCCTCCGCCTACGGCGTGTTGCTCAGCGGCGAAGAAGAGCTGGCTATCAATAGCTGGTTCATCCTCAGCGCCTTCCCAACCCGGGGCCAGGTCGAGAACCTGCTCGCGGCCCTGGAGCATGGCCCGGAGGAAGGCTGCAGCGAGGCTGAGTTGCTCGCCCAGCTCAACTTGCCCAAGGGACGCCTGCAGCAGGCCCTCAAGATCTTGTCGATGGAAACACCCGCACAGATCGGTAAGCAGGGTTCCCGCTGGCAGCGGCTGCCTGCATCACTCCAGCCGGATTTCTGGATGCGGGTGGAACGCCTTACCAAACTGCGCGAGACGGAGGCGCAACAGATGCAGGAGTACGTGGATCTGCCCTTTGGGGAGCACATGACCTTCCTGATCGAAGCCCTTGATGGCGATCCCAATGCCGTGGGCCCGCCCACCCTGCCGCCGCTACCTGTGGAAGTGCCAGAAGACCTGGCCAGGCAGGCCGCCAGCTTCCTGCGTCACCTCCGGATCAACATCCCGCCACGCAAGCAATGGCCCGCCGGTGGTCTGCCGAGTTACGGGCTGCGTGGTCGTATTCCCCAGAATCGCCAGGCGGAGGCCGGCAAAGCGCTGAGCGTTTGGTCCGATGCCGGCTGGGCTGAACTTGTCAAACGAGGCAAGTACTCCGGGTGTTTTGATCAGGCGTTGGTGGACGGCTGCGTCAGGTTGATCCAGCAATGGCGTCCGGCCCCGCCACCCGAGTGGGTCACCTGCATTCCCTCCCGGCGCCATCCCGAGTTGGTGCCTGCCTTCGCGGAACTACTGGCCGCTGCCCTTGGCCTGACTTTTGTACCAGCTTTGGAGAAAGTGCTGGATACGGCTGAGCAGAAGACCATGGCGAACAGCAGCCAGCAGGCCCGCAACCTCGACGGCAGCCTGGTCGTGCGCGAGCCCACCCCCACAGGCCCATGCCTGCTGATCGACGACATGGTCGATTCCCGCTGGACGTTCACCGTGGCGGCTTGGCTGCTGCGCGAGCATGGGAGTGGTCCGGTGTTCCCCCTGGCCCTGGCCCAGACCGGTCAGAGCGACTGAGCCTCTGCCCCTTATGCCCTGATGACCACCCCATCCGCCAACACCCTGGCCGTGCTGCTGCTCACCTCCCCGCTGCTGCAGGAGGGCGGCAAGGGCAGTGGCAAGGATCCCGTGCTCACAGCGGTTGAATACGCCCAGCTGGCTGCAGTCCTGCACAGGAAGCAGCATCAACCCTCTGATCTGATCAATGGCTCCCGCCAGTCGCTGTTGGGCTCCCTGTCGAGCGAATTTGCAGCGGAGCGCCTCGACCGACTGCTCTCCCGCGGCTTTCAGCTCAGCCAGGCGGTGGAGCACTGGGCCAACCGCTCGATCAGCGTGGTCGGTCGTGCCGATTCCGCCTACCCCCGTCGGTTCAAGCAGCGCCTTAAGCACGCCGCCCCGCCACTGCTCTACGCCTGCGGCAACCTTGCGTTGCTCAACGCCCCCGCCCTCGCCGTGGTGGGATCGCGGAACACACCCGAACCGCAGTTGCAGCAGGCGGAAGCGGTGGGTGCTCTGGCCGCTGCCGCCGGGGTGGTTCTCGCCTCAGGCGCCGCCAAGGGGGTGGATGAAACGGCCATGCTGGGAAGCCTTGCCGCTGGCGGCTGTGCGATTGGTGTGGTGGCCGACAGCCTGGAGAAGGTCAGTGCTCGGCCCATCTGGCGCCAGGCCCTGGTGGAAGGCCGTCTTTTGCTGCTCTCCAGCGATACCCCCAGCGCCCGCTTCCAGGTGTGGCGCGCCATGGCCCGCAACAAGCTGATCTATGCCTTGGCCGATGCCGCCCTGGTGGTGAGCTCTGCCAAGGGGGAAGGCGGAACCTGGACCGGTGCCATGGAGCAGCTGCAGAAGCTGCAGTTCTGCCCCCTGCACGTACTCAACGATCCACGCGGCGGCGCTGGCCTGGCCGCCTTGGCAGAGACCGGCGCCCAGCCATGGTCCAACCCGGCTTCACCGGAGGCCCTCCTGGCTCTGCTCCGCGAAACGGAGTTGCCGCAAGCCACAACCCCAGCCACAGCGCCGGCGGAGATGGAGCAGGGATCCCTGCTGGAGTCGGCTCTCATTGAGCCACCACAACCCAGAAGCCATTCTGATGTTGCCGCTGAAGTGGCACCAGGTGCTGTCGTTTCCCTGCCAAAGCAACTTCACCCCATCTCAACAAGGGAGGAGGTCAAACCCCCTGCAGTTGCCCTGGCAGCCTTTGTCGATGACCTGCTGCTGCAGTGCCTGGAACAGCCGT
>CALFOF010000201.1 GCA_937919075.1 uncultured Cyanobium sp.
CGCGCAAAGACCAGAGCTATTTCCTCTACGACCTTCCCCAGCACGTGCTCAGCCGGCTGGTGTTCCCGCTCGGGGAGCTCACCAAGGCAGACACGCGGCTGGAGGCGGAGCGCTATGGGCTGCGCACCGCCAAAAAACCCGAATCCCAGGACCTCTGCCTGGCCGATCACCACGGCTCGATGAAGGCGTTTCTGGATGCCTACCTGTCACCGCGCCAGGGGGAGATCGTGCTGAGCGATGGGCGGGTGCTGGGCCAGCACGACGGCATCGAGCATTTCACCATCGGCCAGCGCAAGGGTCTGGGGGTGGCCTGGAGCGAACCGCTGCATGTGGTGCGTCTCGATGCCGCCATGAACCGGGTGGTGGTGGCGCCGCGGGCCGAGGCGGGTCGGGGGGGCTGTGTGGTGGGGGCCATCAACTGGGTGTCGATCGATCCGCTCGAGGCGGCGCTGGATCTCGACGTGCAGGTGCGCTACCGCAGCGCTCCGGTGGCGGCCCGGCTCACGCCCCTGGCCGCTACCGCCGCCGACACGGCCGCTGGTCGGCCC
Organism: uncultured Cyanobium sp.; assembly: GCA_937919075.1. Taxonomy (GTDB): domain Bacteria; phylum Cyanobacteriota; class Cyanobacteriia; order PCC-6307; family Cyanobiaceae; genus MW101C3. The sequence goes on from CALFOF010000201.1 coordinate 549, forward strand.
AGCCGTGCCCGCCTGGAATTCGCTGAGGAGCAGTTTTCGATCACCCCCGGCCAGGCGGCGGTGTTCTACGCCGGGGAGGTGCTGCTGGGCGGCGGCTTGATTGCCTCAGAGGTTCACCAGTAGGGATCAACCGCCAGCTCCACCTGCAGGACGGCGCTGTCGCCGGCGGGAACGGTGGCGATGCAGGCCCTCAGCACCTCGCCATTGACGTCGATTTCGCAGGCACCGCAGCTGCCGCCGAGGCAGCCGGTGGGAATCACCACCCCGGCCGCGGCGGCGGCCTGCAGCCAGTCGCTGCCCACCGGCGCGCTTGTGGTGCTGCCATCCGGCCACTGGATCACCACCACGGGCGCTGGGTTCGGCGGGACCTCAGGCATGGCGGGGCGAAGGGGGGAGGGCGCCATCGGAATGGGGAACACTCGCGTTCAGCAGCGGTGCCAGGTTCACCTCCGCCTCGAAGGCGTCGGCGAGGCGATCGAGCAAGCCCTCGCGCTGCAGGGTGTGGTGCGGCACATCCAGCGGCAGAGCGCTGAGCCCACGCGCTTCGCGCAGCTGATTGAGCCACTGCCGCCGCCAGCGGCCGTTTTCGAACAGGCCGTGCAGATAGGAGCCGGCCACCCGGCCCGACCACCAGCCCAACCCGGCGCCCGCTTCACCCGCCGCCAGGGGCAGGCAACGAGCGGAATCGAGGCACTCGGTGTGCCCCTGATGCAGCTCGAAGCCTTCCAGTGGTGTGCCCGCCGCGGGCCAGCAGGCCAGCTCGCGGCGCTGCCGCAGGATTTTCCCTGCCACGAAGCGGGTGGCCAGTGGCAGCAGCCCGAGCCCGCGCCCATCCTCCCCAGCCGCCGTGCCGTCGCCTCCCTCCAGCCCCTGTGGATCTTCCAGCCGTTCCCCCAGCATCTGCAGGCCGCCGCAGAGGCCGAACAGGTGGCCGCCATCCGCCACGAAGCGCAGCAGCGCCGCCGCCAGCGGGCTGGCCTTGAGCGCCGCCAGATCCCGCAGCGTTTGCTTGCTGCCGGGCAGGATCACCGCATCGGGCTTGCCGAGCGGATCCCCTGGCCGCAGCCAGCGCAGCCGCACGCTTGGTTCGGCCTCCAGGGGATCGAAATCGGAGAAGTTGCTGATTGACGGCAGCCGCACCACGGCGATCTCCAGGTCTGCCTCGGGTTTGCGGGCCCGCCGTTCCAGCAGATCGAGTGAATCTTCCGGCGGGAAGAGCTCATCGAGCCAGGGCATCACACCGAGCACCGGAATCCCCGTTTCCTGCTCCAGCCACTGGCGTCCCGCGTCGAACAGCTGCCGCCGCCCGCGGAAGCGGTTGATCAGAATCCCCCGGATCAGCGGGCGCTCCACCGGCCTGAGCAGGGCCAGCGTGCCGACGATCTGGGCGAACACACCACCGCGTTCGATGTCGGCCACCAGCAGGCAGCGCGCCCGCAGGAACTGGGCCAGGCGCAGGTTGGTGAGATCCCGCGCCTGCAGGTTCACCTCCACCGGGCTGCCGGCCCCCTCCAGCACCAGCCGCCCGCCAGGATGGCTACGGCGCAGCTCCTCCAACCCCTGGCGAATCGCCTGCCAACCGGGGCGGAACCAGTCGCGGTAGTAGTGCTCGGCGCGAGCCGTGCCCACCGCACGCCCCATGTGGATCACCTCGCTGGTGCTGTCCCCCTGTGGCTTGAGCAGCACGGGGTTCATCGCCACCCGCGGCTCCAGGCCCGCGGCCCAGGCCTGCAGCGCCTGGCTGTAGGCCATTTCGCCGCCGTCTTCATCCACCCAGGCGTTGAGGCTCATGTTCTGCCCCTTGAAGGGCACGGGTGTTTCGCCGCGGCGCCGCAGCACACGGCAGAGCGCCGCCGTCATCAGTGATTTTCCGGCGCCACTGCTGGTACCCAGCACCATCAACGCTGGCGGCACGCGGCCGGAACCTGGGGCCGGCATGGTCACAGGCGCGGTCACAGGCGCGGCCGGTAGCGGCTGATCGCATGGCGCAGCTGTTCTTTCCAGCCGGCGGGTGGAATTTCGTTCCCCCAGCCCGCCAGCAGCTGGCGGCCCATGGGAGTGAGCCGCACCCGTTCAGTGAGCCCCTGGCCATCCACTTCACGACGCAGCACGCCGAGCCGGATCAGCCAGATGAACAGATTTTCGGTGTCGTCGGGCGTCAACCTGGTGCTGCAGAGCGTGTCCACATCGGCGCGGGCCCACAGCGCCACACTGCTGAGCGCTTCATGCTCCAGCAGGCGGTAGAGGTTGAGGCGAAAAGGCAGGCAGCGCATGGCGCTGGCGGCGCGAGCCAACGAGCGAGGGTTGTCCAGGATGGGGTCCATGGGTTGATTCTCCCCAATCCCTGCGCCGGCCGGCGGTGGCTTCCGCCCCCAGGCTGGGTGAGCAACCCCTGGTTCGCTCCCTTTTGCGCCTTGCTGTTGTCCCGCCCTACCGCCGTGTCCACTGCTCCCTTGGTGCTTGCTTCCGCCTCTCCGGCCCGCCGCCAGCTGCTGGAGCGGGCCTGCATTCCCCATCGCGCCCTGGCCAGCGGCTTCGATGAAGCCACGATCGTGGCCCCCGACCCCTGCGCGCTGGCCCGGCAGCTGGCCGCGGCCAAAGCTGAGGCCGTGGCCAGCGCTCTCGCCGGCGCCGCCCCCGCTGCCCACGGCCCGGAGCTCGTGCTGGGCTGTGATTCGTTGTTCGTGTTTGACGGCGAGATCCACGGCAAACCCAGGGACGCCCGCCAGGCGATCGAGCGCTGGCAGCGCATGTCTGGGTGCTGGGGCGAGCTGCACACGGGCCATTGCCTGCTGGGCAGCGGAGCGCCGCGCCTGGCCAGCGTGACCACCCGCGTGCACTTCGCCCAGCTCGAAGCCGCTGAAATCGAGGCCTACGTGGCCAGCGGTGAACCGCTCGGCTGTGCAGGTGGCTTTGCCCTAGAAGGCCGCGGCGGCCTGCTGTTGGAGCGGATTGAGGGCTGCGTGAGCAATGTGATCGGCCTCAGCCTGCCGCTGTTGCGCCGCTGGCTGAAAGATGCCGGCGACCCGCAAGCGAGCGCTTGAAGGGCTGAGAGTGGGTCAACGGAACAGGGTGTTGAACAGGTTCTGAAGGAACAAACCTGTTGGGTTGACGTCCTCAAAACCACCTTGCTGGCCCTGGTTGTTCCAACGGCTGTCCTGGGCCTCAAGCCTCAGGTCAGACCAGCGAAAGCTCACGTTGCCGTTGCGGTTGCTCACCTGCACAGGCCAGACACCGCTGGCATCCCTGAGCACAAGATTGCCTTGCCGGTTGAAGAAGCTGTAGCGGCGCCATCGCCGAGCTCCACGTTGTAGGCCATGCCGCTCGACAATTCGCGCCGATTGAGCA
>CALFOF010000202.1 GCA_937919075.1 uncultured Cyanobium sp.
GTTGCCGCGGCTGCGATCTTCGGGGACGAAGGATTCGCGCAGTTGGTCGATATAACCCAGGGTTGACTGGCGGTCACCCTCGAGCTTGCCGACCACGGTGCCGGTGTGCAGTTGGTCACCACCGGAGAGGCGGAGGCACTTGGCCAGAACACGGAAGTGGATGCCGTGCTTGGGATGGCGGTCGATCACAGCGTGCATGGCACGGTGGATGTGCAGCAGCATCCCGTTCTTGCGGCACCACTTGGCAAGACCGGTGTTGGCGGTGAAGCCACCGGTGATGTAGTCGTGCATGATGATCGGCTGACCCAGTTCCTTGGCGAACTCGGCCCGCTCGTACATCTCTTCAGGAGTGGCGGCGGTGCAGTTGAGGTAGTGCCCCTTGCGCTCGCCGGTTTCCTGTTCCGCCAATTTCACGGCTTCGGCCACGAACTCGAAACGGTTCTGCCAGCGCTGGAAGGGCTGGGAGTTGATGTTTTCGTCGTCCTTGGTGAAGTCGAGACCGCCGCGGAGGCACTCATAAACCACCCGGCCGTAGTTCTTGCCGGAGAGGCCGAGCTTGGGCTTGATGGTGCAACCCAGCAGGGGACGGCCGTACTTGTTCATCCGGTCGCGTTCGACGCAGATGCCGTTCGGCGGGCCTGGGCAGGTCTTGATGAAGGCCATCGGGAAGCGGATGTCTTCCAGACGGAGGTGGCGCAGGGCCTTGAAGCCGAACACGTTGCCCACCAGGGAGGTGAGCACGTTAGTGATCGAACCTTCCTCGAACAGATCGAGGGGGTAGGCGATGAAGGCATAGAAGGATTCCTTGTCGCCAGGAACGTCTTCGATGCGGTAGCAGCGGCCTTTGTAGAAGTCGAGATCGGTGAGGAGCTCGGACCACACGGTGGACCAGGTGCCGGTGGAAGATTCAGCGGCCACGGCGGCTGCCACTTCTTCCTTGGGAACGCCTTCCTGGCCGGTGACCTTGAAGCAGGCCAGCAGGTCGGTGTCGAGGGGGACGTAGTCGGGAGTCCAGTACGTATCTCTGTACTCCTTGACCCCGGCGTCGTACTTCTTGCTCATGGAGAAAATCTCGTGGTGGGTCGGGTGGGAAGGGGAAGCTGGGCAGCCCGCGATTCAGGGGCGGATCAGCTCTCAGTCCTTGGAGCCCAGACCGAAGCTGCTGTTGAGCGCCGGTTCGACTTCACGGTGCGGGCGGGCAATGATGTGGGCAGCCACGAGGCCGTCGCCAACGCGCTCACAGGCGTCAGCGCCAGCGCGAACGGCTGCGTTGACAGCGCCGGTTTCGCCACGCACCAGCACGGTGACGTAGCCGCCGCCGACGAACTCACGACCGATCAGACGCACTTCTGCGGCTTTGGTCATCGCGTCGGCCGCTTCGATCGCGGGCACCAGGCCGCGGGTTTCGATCATGCCGAGGGCGATGCCCATGGTTTCATTCGCCATTGACGACTCCGGAACTGTGAGGAGGAGGTTCGCTAGGAACACTGCTCTTCGACGTACCCCTGCGTCAAGCGATTTGGGTGGCCCCTCCCATCACCGTCCATGGTGAACCCGATAAGCGCTGCTCATGGGTTCCAGTGCGTTACGCCCTGTGAAGGAAAGCGTTGATGCGGCCCGCTTCCCCCACTCTTTGCCGCCCGACGGATTAACCAGGAAGGGACCAACACCCGTGCCCATGGCCTCGACGCCAACCCTGCCGCCCTTGTTGCGTGAAAGCGGCCAGCGGGAGGTCTTTTGTGGTCTGACCTCCATCGTGTGGCTGCACCGCCGCATGCCCGATGCCTTCTTTCTGGTGGTGGGCTCCCGCACCTGCGCGCACTTGGTGCAGTCGGCGGCAGGGGTGATGATCTTCGCCGAACCGCGCTTCGGCACAGCGATCCTGGGCGAAAGGGATCTGGCAGGCCTGGCCGATGCCAACGAAGAGCTCGACCGGGTGGTGAACGATCTGCTGGAGCGCCGCCCCGAGATCCGCACCCTCTTCTTGGTGGGCTCCTGCCCGTCGGAAGTGATCAAGCTCGACCTGGCCAAGGCGGCGGAGCGGATCAACACCCGCATGCGCGGTCGTGTCCGGGTGGTGAACTATTCGGGCAGCGGCATCGAAACCACCTTCACCCAGGGGGAAGACGGCGCCCTGAGCGCGCTGGTTCCGCTGCTGCCCAGCAGCGACGAAAAGCAGCTGCTGTTGGTGGGAACCCTGGCCGATGGCGTCGAGGATCGTTTCCTCACTCTGTTCGAGCGCCTTGGGGTCGGTCCGGTGCGCAGCCTGCCGCCGCGCCAGTCCACAGCTTTGCCAGCCGTTGGGCCGGGCACCAAGCTGCTGCTCGCCCAACCCTTCCTCAGCGACACGGTGCGGGCGCTCGAACGCCGCGGCGCCACCCGGCTCGCCAGCCCCTATCCCCTGGGGGTGGAAGGCAGTCGCGCCTGGATGGCCGCCGCCGCCGCCGCCTTCGGTGTCGACCCCAACCTGGTGGCGGAGGTGCTTGATCCGCTGGTGGAGCGGGGCCGCCGCGCGCTGGCGCCGCTGCGGCGCCAGCTTGAAGGCAAGCGCCTCTTCCTGATGCCCGACTCCCAGCTGGAAATCCCGCTGGCCCGTTTTCTGAGCCGCGAATGCGGCATGGAGCTGGTGGAGGTGGGCACCCCTTATTTGGATCGGCCGCTGATGGCGGAAGAGCTGGCGCTACTGCCACAGGGCACCCAGCTCAGTGAGGGCCAGGATCTGGAACGTCAGCTGGAGCGGGTGCGCGCCGCCCGTCCGGATCTGGTGGTCTGCGGGCTGGGAATCGCCAATCCGCTCGAGGCGGAAGGCATCGCCACGAAGTGGTCCATTGAGCTTGTCTTCAGCCCCATCCACGGCATCGATCAGGCCGCTGATCTCGCCGAATTGTTCGCCCGTCCGCTGCACCGCCGCCAACTCCTGAAATGGAACTGACCCTCTGGACCTACGAAGGCCCCCCTCACGTGGGCGCGATGCGGATCGCCGCCTCGATGGAAGGGCTGCACTACGTGCTGCATGCACCCCAGGGCGACACCTACGCCGATCTTCTGTTCACGATGATCGAGCGACGGGATCGCCGTCCGCCGGTCACTTACACCACCTTCCAGGCCCGCGACTTGGGCGGCGATACCGCTGAACTGGTCAAGCGATCGATTCAGCAGGCGGTGGATCGCTTCAAGCCCGAAGCCCTGCTGGTGGGCGAAAGCTGCACAGCGGAACTGATCCAGGACCAGCCAGGCGCCCTCGCCGGTGGGATGAACCTCGGCGTGCCGGTGGTGAACCTGGAACTGCCCGCCTATTCCAAAAAGGAGAACTGGGGAGCGGCCGAAACCCTCTATCAGCTTTGCCGCACCCTGCTGCGCGAGCAACTGCCGGCGCCAGGAACCCCGCGGCCCTCACCCGATCGCTGGCGGGCCGAAGGCCGCCGGCCGCGGGTGAATCTGCTGGGGCCGAGCCTGCTGGGATTCCGCTGTCGCGACGACATCAAAGAGATCCGCGGTCTGCTGGGCGAACACGGCATTGATGTGAACGTGGTGGCACCGATGGGGGCCAGGCCCGCCGATCTGGTGCGCCTACCGGAGGCAGACGCCAATATCTGCCTTTATCCCGAAGTGGCCGGGCCGCTCTGCAGCTGGCTGGAGCGCCAGTTCGGCACGCCGGTGGTGCGCACCGTGCCGATCGGTGTGGGCGCCACGCGGCGGTTCCTCGCCGAACTGAGCGCCGTGCTCGATCTCGAAGCGCCCGAAGCCAACGAGGCCGACCTGCGCTCAAGAATGCCGTGGTATTCGCGATCGGTGGATTCCACTTACCTCACCGGCAAGCGGGTGTTCATCTTTGCCGATGCCACCCATGCGATCGCCGCCGCCCGCATCGCCGCCGATGAACTCGGCTTCACGGTGGTGGGTCTGGGCACTTACAGCCGCGAGCTGGCCCGCGAGGTGCGTGCCACCGCCAAGGAGCTGGGGCTTGAAGCCCTGATCACCGACGACTACCTCGCCGTGGAGAAGGCGATGGGAGAGGCCGCGCCGGAGCTGGTGCTCGGCACCCAGATGGAACGTCACAGCGCCAAACGGCTGGGCATTCCCTGTGCGGTGATCAGCGCACCGCTGCACGTGCAGGACGTGCCGGCCCGTTACGCGCCGCAGATGGGCTGGGAAGGGGCGAACGTGATCTTTGATTCCTGGGTGCACCCGCTGATGATGGGCCTGGAGGAGCACCTGATCGGCATGTTCCGCCACGACTTCGAATTCGTGGAAGGGCACCGCAGCCATCTGGCCGAAGGGGCCCCACCTCGCCAGGCCGCAGCGCCCGAGCCCGCACTGGCAGCGGTGGCCGGGTCCGCAACGGCAGCTGCCTCCGCCACGCTGGCACCGCCAACGGTGACCGAAGGCACCGCCGTCTGGAGCGCCGATGGCGAAGCAGCCCTGCGCAAGATCCCCTTTTTCGTGCGCGGCAAGGTGAAAACCAACACCGAAACCTTCGCCCGTGACCACGGAGTGGCGTCGATCACCGAAGAGGTGCTCTACGACGCCAAGGCGCATTACAGCAAGTGAGGGATTGAGCGCAGAGCGGCCGGGAGATGTTTCGGTTTGCACCATGCACCAACACCCTTGGCCGGGCTGCCCTTGCATGGTTTCAAGCCATTGTTCGGCCCCGTTTCAAGGCAAGGATCGCGCTGATGACAGCCACGCTCACGACCCCCACCAACAGCGTTGAAGACGGCGAAGGCAGTCTCCAGGTTCATCAGGATGCCTCGATGAACATCGAGACCGGCGCCCTGGTGATTGCGGTGTACGGCAAGGGGGGGATCGGCAAGTCCACCACCTCCTCCAATCTCTCAGCCGCCTTTTCGAAGCTCGGCAAGCGAGTGCTTCAGATCGGCTGCGATCCCAAGCACGACAGCACCTTCACCCTCACCAAGAAGATGGTGCCCACGGTGATCGACATCCTCGAAACCGTGGACTTCCACACTGAAGAATTGCGCCCGGAAGATTTCGTCTTCGAGGGCTACAACGGCGTGATGTGCGTTGAGTCGGGTGGCCCGCCGGCCGGCACCGGCTGCGGCGGCTACGTCACCGGTCAAACGGTGAAGCTGCTGAAGGAGCACCACCTGCTGGAAGACACCGATGTGGTGATCTTTGATGTGCTGGGCGATGTGGTCT
>CALFOF010000203.1 GCA_937919075.1 uncultured Cyanobium sp.
CCAGCCCGAAGCGCACCGAGGCCGCCGCCGCGGCGCGGTCGAGCCCCAGGGCGGCGAGCACATGGGAGGGGCTGCCGGCGCTGCAGGCCGAGCCGCCGCTCACCGTGAGCTGGCGCCGCAGCAGGCTGTGCAGCCGGTTGCCATCCACGCCGGCGATGCGCACGTTGAGGTTGTGGGCCAGGCGCTGCTCGAGGCTGCCGTTCACCGCCACGCCCTCGATGGCCAGCAGGCCGTGCAGCAGCCGCTGCCGCAGGGCGCCGAGCCGCTGCTCGCGTTCCTCCCGGTCGGCCAGGGCGAGCGTGGCGGCCTTGGCCATGCCCACGATCAACGGCACCGGCAGGGTGCCGGCCCGCAGGCCTCCTTCCTGGCCGCCGCCGTGCTGCTGGGGGTTGAGCGTGATCCCCTCGCCCACCACCAGCGCGCCGATGCCCTTGGGCCCGTAGAACTTGTGGGCGCTGATGCTGAGCAGATCGATGCTGAGGGCGTCGGGTTGCAGGGCCAGGTGGCCGAAGGCCTGGGCGGCATCGCAATGAAAGGCCACACCACTGGCCCGGCAGAGCGACCCGATCGCCGCCAGCGGCTGCAGCACACCGATTTCGTTGTTGGCGGCCATCACGCTCACCAGGATCGTGTCGTGGCGCAGCGCTGCCACCAGATCGCCCAGATCCAGCAGCCCATCGGTGCCCACCGGCAGCACCGTAAGGGCAAAGCCGCGCCGTTCCAGCTCGCGCATGGTGTCGAGCACGGCCTTGTGCTCCGTGGCCACCGTGATCAGGTGACGGCCCAGGTGCTGCCGCGCTTCCGCCAGCCCCTTGAGCGCCAGGTTGTTGGCCTCGGTGGCGCCGCTGGTGAACACCACCCGCTCGATGGCCACCCCCAGCTGCGCCGCCAGTTGCTCGCGCGCCCGCTCCACCGCCGTGGCCGCCTCCAGCCCCGGCCGGTGCAGGCGGCTCGATGGATTGGCGAACAGCTCGCTCCAGTAAGGCGCCATCGCTTCCACCACCGCCGGCTCACAGGGGGTGGTGGCCTGGTAGTCCAGGTAGGGATGGGTCACGGGATCGCCTGGGGCTGGGAACACGGGTCGGGACGCTGCTGCGGCCCCTGTTCCCTTGTAGCAGTGGCGCCGCACGATCACAGCGGATCCACTGCAGCGGTGCGGGCGCGCTGGCCGTCAAGAAGCGTGGAGAATGGCCCCAGACCCCAGACCCATGGCTTGCTGCCCTGCCCCTGCGTTCTTCTGTGATGCCTCGCTGCGCACTGGCCTTCAGCTCCGTCTTCCTGTTGGCGAGCGCGGCCCACGGCCAGGGGGCGCCGGTGCTGATCCCGTCCCAGAACCGCCCACCGGGCATGGCCCTGGTGTTCGAACGGGTGGTACCTGGTGGAGTGCAGGCGCTGGGGGTCTATGCCGTCACCGCCGATCCGGCCCGGCCCCAGCTGCTGCGCATCAAGGTGTGGGAGGAGCTGCCCAATGATGTCAAGGTGCGCACCGAAACGATCGGTTGCACCACCACCGCGCCGATGCGGGTCACCAACGACGGCCGCCAGCTGATCCTGCGCCAGCTCAACCCGGGCGGGGCGATCAGCAGCGTCAACCGCAAGGATCATCTGGTGTGGTGGGCCTCCTGCCACCCGCAGCATGCGGGCCAGGACCCGGCCGGGCTGCGCGCCGTGGCGCTGCAGCTGGGCTACAGCGGCAACCTGCAGGAACAGGAGCAAATGCTGCCGGCTGGATCGCTCTGAAGCCACATCGAAGCCACATCGAAGCCACATCGCAGACAAGTTGGCGGCCCTGGATAGATTTCCGGCACCACCGGTGGGTCCATGAGCCAAGCCATCCCAGCAGCCGCACCCGACGGCGACGCCGCCTCTGACCACGCGACCGACCACCCCCTGGCCCCAGTTCTGGAGCCCACCGGCACCGGCGAGGCCAGCACCGCCACCCCGGTGGCCGTCGCGCCACCGCGCCTGCTGCTCGTCGACGACGAGCCGGGGCTGCGCACCGCGGTGCAGGCCTACCTGCAGGACGAGGGCTTTGAAGTGGTCACTGCCAACGACGGCGAAGAGGGCTGGAAGGTGGCCCAGGAGATGGTCCCGGATGTGGTGCTCACCGACGTGATGATGCCCCGCCTCGATGGCTCCGGCCT
>CALFOF010000204.1 GCA_937919075.1 uncultured Cyanobium sp.
TCAGCCGCATGCCGCGCGCGTGCACGGCCGTGATCAGGGCCTCCAGCGCCGCGTTTCCCCCCAGCAGCGGGTCCACCTGCAGGTAGTCGTAGGCGTGGTAGCGGTGATTGGCGGCGGAGCTGAACACCGGATTCAGCGACAGGCAGCTGATCCCCAGCTCCTGCAGGTGGTCCAGCGCCTCGATCACGCCGTAGAGGTCGCCCCCCTGAAAGCCCTGGGCGGCTGGGTCGCTGCCCCAGGGCATCAGGGCCAGGTGCCGTTGGGCCTCGACGCGGCCGCTGCGGCGGAAGCGATCGGGAAAGACCTGATACACCACCGCATCGGCCACCCACGACGGAACTGCCGCTGTCGCAGGTGCTTGGCGCGTTTCAAAACCCATCAGCTGCCCACCCCGTTGCCCCTTTCAGCGCTAGCACAAGCCATTCGGCCGCCGGTATGTCCTCCACCCTGCTGTTGGCCATCGACCAGGGCACCACCAGCTCCCGCGCCGCCCTCTTCGACGCCGCCGGCCAGCGGCTGCTCAGCTGCACGGCGCCGCTCGAAAGCCATTACCCAGATGACGGTTGGGTGGAACAGGATGCCGAGGCGATCTGGCAGAGCCAGTTGCGGGCTCTGGCCGAGCTGGAGCAGGCCATCAGTCCCGAGCAACGCCGTGCGGTGGCGGCCTGCGGCATCGCCAACCAACGGGAAACCACCGTGCTCTGGCAGCGGGGCAGCGGGGCGGCGCTGGGGCCGGCGATCGTCTGGCAGGACGGCCGCACCGCCCCGATCTGCGCCGACTGGAAACGGGCGGGGCTCGAAACCAGGATCCGGCTGGGCACCGGCCTGATGGTCGACCCCTATTTCAGCGCCAGCAAGGTGGTGTGGCTGCTGCGCGAGCTGCCGGCCGCCGCCGCCGCCGCCGCTGCCGGCAGCCTCTGCTTCGGCACGGTGGACAGCTGGCTGCTGCAGCGGCTCACGGCGGGCCGCCGCCACGCCACCGAGTTCAGCAATGCAAGCCGCACCCTGCTGATGGATCTGGAGCGGCTCCAGTGGGATCCCGAACTGGCAGCGCTGCTGGGGGTGCCCATGGACGCCCTGCCCGAGCTGCTGTCGAGTCGCGCCGCCTTCGGCACGATCGCCGCCGGCTTGCCCTTCGCCGGGGTGCCGATCACCGCCATGCTCGGCGATCAGCAGGCCGCCACCCTCGGCCAGAGCTGCCTGGCGCCGGGTGAGGGCAAGTGCACCTATGGAACCGGTGCGTTTCTGGTGATCAACACCGGGGGTGAGATCCGCCGCTCCGACGCGGGCCTGCTGAGCACGGTGGGCTGGAGTGATGCCGAGGGCCGGCCCACCTATTGCCTGGAGGGGAGTCTGTTCAATGCCGGCACCGTGATCCAGTGGCTGCGCGACGGCCTCGGGCTGATCGAGCGGTCCGACCAGGTGAACGCCCTGGCGGCGGCCTGCACCAGCAGCGGCGGCGTGATGCTCGTGCCGGCCTTCACAGGCTGGGGCACCCCTCACTGGGATCCGGGCGCACGCGGGTTGCTGATCGGGCTCACCCGTGACAGCGGCCCCCCCCAGATCGCCCGTGCCGCTCTGGAAGGGATCGCCCAGGCGGTGGCCACCCTGGTGGAGCTGGCGGAGCAGGCCCTCGGACACCCGCTGGGGGAACTGGCCGCCGATGGCGGTGCCGCCGCCGCCGACCTGCTGCTGCAAGCCCAGGCGGATGCCATCGGCGTGCCCGTGCGCCGCCGCGCTGATCTGGAGAGCACCAGCCGGGGAGTGGCTCTGCTGGCCGGTGTGCAGGCCGGCGTGCTGCCGGCGCTGGACGCCTGGCGGCCTGGCGCCGGCGACGCGGCGCCACAGCGGTTTACGCCTGTGCTCGATGCCCAGCGGCGTGAGCAATGGCGCAGCCGCTGGCGTTCGGCTGTAGAACGCAGCCTCCACTGGCATTTAGAGCGCTGATGAGCGTGGATCTGCTGGTGATCGGTGCGGGTGCCACCGGTGCCACCCTCGCGCTCGAGGGGGCCCGACGGGGCCTGAAGGTGGCGCTGGTGGAGGCGGGCGATATCGCCATCGGCACCAGCAGCCGCAGCACCAAGCTCCTGCACGGCGGGGTGCGCTATCTCGAACTGGCGTTCCGCACCTTCGACTGGCGCCAGCTGCAACTGGTGCGCGAGGCCCTGGCGGAGCGGGGCCACTGGCTGGCGGCGGCACCGTTCCTGGCCCAGCGCCTGGAGTTGCTGCTGCCCACGGCCCAACCTTTCGAGACCATCTACTACGGGATCGGCCTGGGCCTCTACGACGCCCTGGCCGGCCGGCAGGGCATCGGGGCGAGCCGCTGGCTGCGCCAGGAGGCGGTGCACCAGGCCCTGCCCGCCCTGGCGCCGGGGTATGCCGGCGTGGCCTACAGCGATGGGCAGTTCGATGATGCCCGTCTCAATCTGCTGATCGCCCGCACCGCTGCGGCCATGGGGGCACAGGTATTCACCCGCACTGCGGTGGTGGAGCTGATCCGCCACGGCGATCGGCTCAGTGGAGCGGTGCTGGAGGACGCCGGCAGCGGGGAACGGCATCGGCTGGAGGCCCGGGTGGTGATCAATGCCACCGGCATCGGCGCCGATGCCATCCGCCGCCTCGCCCAGCCTGACGTGCTCCCGCGGGTGAGGGTGAGCCGGGGCGTGCACCTGGTGCTGGAGGCTGATCTCTGCCCCGGCGGCACCGGCCTGCTGATTCCCGCCACCGAGGACGGCCGTGTGCTGTTCATGCTGCCGTTCCATGGCCGCACCCTGGTGGGAACCACCGACACCGCCTGCCCGGGCGCCGCCGCCGAGCAGCCCAGTGCCGAAGAGGAGGCTTACCTGCTCGACTATGTGCGCCGCTGGTTCCCCGGCCACGCCACACCGGTGGTGAGCAGTCGCTGGGCGGGGGGGCGGCCGCTTTTGCGTGATGCGGAGCCCTCCGGAAACGGGGCGGACGGCACCTCCCGCGTGGTGCGGGAGCACGTGGTCGAAACCCTGCCCTGCGGGCTGGTGAGCGTGATGGGCGGCAAGTGGACCACCTGCCGGCCGATGGCCCTTGACGGACTCAAGGCGGCGGCCGCGCTGCTGGATGGCCCCCTGCCCGAGCCGCTTCCGGAACGGGCCGCCTTCCCGCTGCAGGGAGCCGCCGTGAGTGCGCAGGCCACCCTGGCGGGGCTGGAACAGCTGCGTTCCCGCCTGCCCCACCTGTTGCCCCAGCCCACCCCGGCGCTGGTGGAGCACCTGCTGGCCAGCCACGGACTGGGGGCCGAGGCGGTGCTGGCCTGTGCCGCCAGCCCCGCTGAGCTGGTGCCGCTCAGTGCCGTGATTCCCATCACTGCCGCCGAAGTGCGCCACGCGGTGCGTTACGAGTGGGCTCGCACTGCCGATGATGTGCTGGCCCGTCGCTGCCGGCTGGACTTCGTGGACCGCGCGGAGGCCGAACGCCTCAGGCCCGTGGTCCAGGATCTGCTGGATCAGGAGTTGTCTTCAGCGCAGCCCTCCTCCCCCACCAGCCACCAGAAGAATCCATAGGCGGGCAGATAAACGAACCAGGCGTCGCTGGCCGGCGGGAACTCACAGCCAGCCAGCACCTCACGCACACGGCTGCCGCTCCAGTCCCCGAGGTCGAGGTGGGTGGAGGCGCCGGTGGCCGCCAGATTCGCCGCCACCACCAGGGTCATGGACGCGCTGGTGCGGGCGTAGCAGAGCACGCTTGGGTGGTGGCTCTCGAGCAGCTGGAACGCTCCATGACGCAGGGCCGGCAGCAGGCGGCGGCTGGTGAGCATGCGGTGGTGCCAGTTGATCAGCGAACCGGAGAGCTGCTGCTGCACCGCCACGTTCACCACGCGGTAGTCGTAGCCGGGGGCGGTGATCGGCGGCAGCACCAGCAGGGGGTCGGGGGCGGTGGAGAAGCCCCCGTTGCGTTCGCCGGTCCAGGCCATCGGGGTGCGGTTGGTGTCACGGTCGCGCAGCCCCGGCCAGTCGCCCATGCCCAGCTCATCGCCGTAGTAGAGGCAGGGCAGACCCGGCAGGCTGTAGAGCAGCCCATGCAGGAGGGTGTTGGGGCGGGGATCACCGTTCAACAGCGGCGCCAGGCGCCGGTTGATGCCCCAGTTCAACCAGTGTCCCTGGGCCGTGGGAAACCCGGCCAGCACCGTCTGGATCACATCGTCGGCCACCAGGTGGCCATCCCCCAGCCAGAGCTCATCGTGGTTGCGCAGCGGCAGCGCCCAGCGGCAACCCGGCACCATCGCCTGGGCGTGGGTCAGGCAGTTGCGCAGCTCCTTGGCCTGGCCGTGGGCCAGCGAGGCGAACAGATTGGCGGTGAGGGCGAAGTTGAAGGCGGCATGCAGTTCGTCGTCGGCCAGGTACGGCGCTGATTCGTGCACCGGCTGGATCGCCTCGGCGATCAGCAGCACGTCGCGGTCACAGGCCTCCACCCGCGCCCGCAGCCGCTTCAGGAAGGCATGGGTCTGCGGCAGACCCTCGCAGCGGGTGCCCTCCTGCTCGAACAGGAACGGCACCGCATCCAGGCGGAATCCATCGATCCCCTTCGCCAGCCAGAAGTCGACCACTGCCAGCATCGCCTCCTGCACGGCGGGGTTGTCGTAATTCAGGTCGGGCTGGTGGCGCAGGAAGCGATGCAGGTAGTACTGGCCGGCCACCTCATCCCACTCCCAGTTCGATTGCTCGAAGTGACAGAACAGCACCGGCGCTTCTGCATAGCTGTGGTCGTCGTCGCGCCAGACGTAGAAATCGCGTTCGGAGCTGCCCTTTCCCGCCCAGCGGGCCCGCTGGAACCACGGATGCAGGACGCTCGTGTGGTTGAGCACCAGGTCGAGAATCACCCGGATCCCATGGGAATGGGCCTGCTCCAGCAGCACCACCAGGTCATCCAGATCGCCCAGGTCGGGGTGAATGGCGGTGAAATCGGTGATGTCGTAGCCGCCGTCCTTGAGCGGTGAGGGGTAGATCGGCGTGAGCCAGATCGCATCCACCCCCAGCCATTCCAGGTAGGGCAACTTGCTGGTGATCCCCGCCAGATCACCGATGCCGTCGCCATCCGCATCGGCGAAGCTGCGCGGCATCAGCTGGTAGATCACGCAGCCTTCCCACCACGGCGGTGATTGGGTTGCCATCGATTTGGTTGCCATCGATGCGGGCTGCCCCTGATCGCGCTGGGTGAAGCAAAAACCTACGGCCGTCTTCAGCAGCGCTGGCCCGTCGTCTGCACGAAGCGATGCTCGTGTTCACGCGCCCAGCCCAGCCGTAGCTCCGCCCCGATCGAGAGGTTTCCAGCGCAGGTCCAGCGCAGCTCACCCTGGGGGCTGGCCACCAGCAGCTGCTGGCTGGCGCCATGCCATTCGCGGCTCAGAACCCGCACCGGCAGGCCACCCTCCGTCACCGCCACCAGATGCTCGGGGCGCAGACCCAGCACCGTGCCATCGGGCTGTGGCAGCAGGTTGATCTGGGGCCGGCCGATGAACCCGGCCACGATCAGGTTGGCCGGCGCCTGGTAGAGCTCCTGGGGCGTGCCGCACTGCTGCACCCGCCCGTCCTGCAACACGGCGATCCGATCGGCGATCCCCATCGCTTCCTGCTGGTCGTGGGTGACGTACACCACCGGGGCGCTGCCGCCGCAGAGGATCGCGCGCAGCTGGGGCCGCAGTTCCTCCCGCAGCTGGGCATCGAGGTTGCTCATCGGCTCATCCAGCAGGAACACCCGCGGACGGCGCAGCAGGGCCCGGGCCAGGGCGACCCGCTGGCGCTGGCCGCCGGAGAGCTCCGCCGGCCGCCGCTGCCCCATCTCCGCCAGCTGCAACAGCTGCAGCACCGTCGCCACTTCCCGGTCGCGTTCGCCCCTTGGTACCCCCCGCACCTCCATCCCCAGCGACAGGTTGCGGGCCACGCTCAGGTGCGGGTAGAGCGCATAGCTCTGGAACACCATGGCCACCTGGCGCCGCGCCGGCGGTCGCTCGGTGATGTCGTCGCCGTCGAGAAGGATCCTGCCCGCATCGGGGGCATCGAGACCGGCGATCAGCCGCAGCACCGTGCTCTTGCCGCAGCCGCTGGGGCCCAGCAGGGCGAGGCATTCGCCCGGCGCCACCGCCAGATTCACCCCGTCGAGGATGGCGCGGTCACCGATGCGGCGCCCGAGGTTCTCCAGCCGCAGGCTGGCCGGGGCGGCGGCGGTGGTGGTGCTGATGGTGGTCGGGGTGGTCATCCTTTGATCGCTCCCTGGGTGAGGCCCGCCACGATCTGCCGTTGAAAGAGCAGAAGCAGGGCCAGCAGCGGCAGGCTGCCCAGCACGGTGGCGGCGGCGAAGGCGCCATAGGGCACCGTGAACACCGAGGAGCCGGCGATCCGTGCCATGGCCGGGGCCAGGGTGAGCAGTTCGCTGCGGCTCAACCAGGTGAGCGCGATCGGAAACTCATTCCAGCTGAACAGGAACACCAGCAGCCCCGTGCTCGCCACCGCCGGCCCCATCAGGGGCAGCAGGATCCAGCGAAGACGCTGCAGCAGGCTGAAGCCCTCCAGCAGGGCATTCTCCTCCAGTTCCACCGGCAGTTCGGCGAAAGCCGCCTGCAGCAACAGCACCGCCAGCGGCAAGGACAAGCCCGCGTAGGGCAGGCTCAGGGCCAGAAGGTTGTTGGCCAGCCCCAGCTGGCGGGCCACCTCCAGCAGCGCCAGGAACAGCAGCACGTAGGGGAACACCGCCGCCGCCAGCAGCCCACCGCCCACGAGCAGCCGCAGCAGGCCGCCGCGACGGCTGAGGGCATAGGCACAAGGGATCGCCAGCGCCAGGGTGAACAGGGTGCTGAGCGCACCCACCACGGTGCTGTTGAGCATGTAACGCCAGAAGGGGGGATCGCCGCTGAGCACGTCGGTGTAGTTGGCCAGGGTCCAGCCGCCCCCCAGGCCGGCGCTGCCGAGCAGCAGCGCATCGGCGCTGCGCAGGGAGGTGTACAACTGCCAGAGCATCGGCCCCAGGCTCCAGAGCAGCAGCAGGGCCACCAGAGCACTCCGTCCCAGGGCCATCCGTTGCCGATGGGTGCCGCTCATGCCCGCACCTGCACACGGCGCTGCAGGAGCAGCAGCCCGGCGGAGCTGATCAGCAGCAGCACGAACATGCCGAGCATCACCGTGGCGCTGTAGCCGAAGTCGAGGAAGCGCATGGCATTGAGGTAGGCGTACACCGCCAGGCTCTCGGTGCTGCTGGCCGGCCCGCCGCCGGTGAGCACCACCACCAGGTCGAACACCCCCAGGGCCTGGGCCAGGCGGAACAGCAGCACGATGAAGATGTAGGGCCTCAGCAGCGGCAGGGTGACACGCCAGAGCGATTGCCAGGGGCTGCCGCCTTCAAGGGCGAAGGCTTCGTAGAGGTCGGCGGGGATCATCTGCAGCCCCGCCAGCAGCAGCAGGGCCACGAACGGGGTGGTCTTCCAGACGTCCGCCAGCACGGTGGTCTGCCACGCCAGCTGGGGCGAGGCCAGAAAGGGCACGCTGGCCAGGCCCAGGCTCTGCAGCAGAGCGTTGATCGGCCCGTTGGGGTCGTTGAAGATCCAGCGCCAGCCGAGCGCCATCACCGTGGTGGGCAGGGCCCAGGGCAGCAGGGTGAGGGTGCGCACCACGCCGCGGCCCCGCCAGCGCTGGTGCAGCAGGAGGGCGAATCCCAACCCCAGCACCAGTTCCAGTCCCACCGATACAACGGCGAAGCGCAGGGTCTGGCCGGCGTCCTGCCAGAAGCGTCCATCCGCCAGCAGCCGCTGCCAGTTGGCCAGCCCCACCGGCTCGGGCTGCAGGCCGGTGAAGACCGACTGGGCCTGGAGGCTCAGCCAGGCGTAATCGAGCAGTGGCCAGACGAACACCGCGAGCAGCAGCAGCAGGGCCGGTGCCATCAGCAGCAGGGCGCTCATGCCGGCTCCCCCTGGCCGTTGGCCTCCAGCAGCAGACGGCTGGCGCGGGCGGCCTGGTCCATGGCGGTGTGCGGGGGCTCTCCGCCGGCAATCACGCCGCTCAGCTGCCGCTGGAGGATGTCGCTGAGCTGGGCATAACCCGGGCTGATCGGCCGCAGCACGGCGGCGTCGAGGGCGGTGCGCAACTGGGGCAGCAGCGGACGCTCGGCCACCAGCTCCGGATCCTCGAACAGGGCTTCCAGGGTGGGGGTGTACCCCCATTCGCGCACCAGCTGGCGCTGGCTGGCCTCATCGGTGAGGGCCTTGAGCACGGTCACCGCCGCCGCCGGGTGACGGCTGCCATGCAGGACCGACAACCCCCAGCTCCCCTGGGTGGCCGCGTGGGGGGCGCCCGGTTGCGCCACCATCGTCGTCACCCCCACCTTGCCGGCCACGGCGCTGCCTGGCCCCTGAAGTTCCTGCCAGGCATAGGGCCAGTTGCGCATGAATGCTGCTTCGCCGGCCTCGAAGCTCTGCAGCGCTTGGGGCTCGGCGAAGTTGCCCACGGCCGCTGGTGTGACCCCCTTCGCCACCAGGTTCTGCAGCCAGGCGGCAGCGGCAATTGCGGGGGGCTGATCCAGACCCATGCCGTTTCCTTCCGTGCTGCTCCAATGGCCACCGAAGCCCTCCACCATTTCCAGGAACACGCAGCTGAGGCCTTCGTACTGCCTTCCCTGCCAGACATACCCCCAGCGCACCTTGCCGTCGGCCTGGAGCCGTTGCGCCATGGAAACCAAGTCCGCCGGAGTGTGCGGTGGGGCCTGCATCAAGTCAGTGCGCCAGTAGAGCAGTCCCATGTCTGCCACCAGGGGCAGACGCCAGAGCTGGCCGTCGATGCGGTTGCCGACCCGGGCCCCCGGCGCCAACGATTCCAGGGGCTCCGGCCCCAGCCAGGCATCGAGCGGGAGCAGCCAACCGGCGGCGGCGTATTTCGCCGTCCAGGTCACGTCCATCAGCAGCAGGTCATACGGGCTGTTGCCCAGTAGCAGGCTGCTGACCGCAAGGTCGGACACCGATTCGGTTTCGAAGGGGCCGCGGGTCACGGCGATGCGCAGATCGCGATGCTCCCGGTTGAAGGCGTTCACCAGGCCGGCGGTGGCGTCAGCGAAGGGGGCTGGCATCAGTACGCGCACGGTGATCGGTGCCCGGGCCCAGACCCAGCCGCCAAACAGCAGGGAGAGCGCCAGGCCGAGCACCAGGGCCTGGCCCAGCCCGCGGCGTTGCAGTGTCGGCCGGGCGTTCCGAATCAAATCGTCCGCACTGCGCCCAGTTCCTGCTCGGCCCAGTGCTGCACAGTGAACTCCTCCACCGCTTTCGACATGGAGGCCATGCGGAGCACCTGCTCGTCCTTCGGCATCCTCAAGGCGGTGAGGATGGCGTTGTCCATGCTCCTGTGGGAGTAGGGATTGGTGATCACCGCTTCCTCTAGCTCCACCGAGGCTCCGGAGAATTCGGAGAGCACCAGCACGCCGTCACGCCCCTGTCGGGCAGCCACGTACTCCTTGGCCACAAGGTTGAGGCCATCGCGCAGCGGCGTGATCCAACACACATCCGCCTTGGTGAACCATGCGATCAGCTCGTCGTAAGGGGTGCGGCGAGTGGAGAGGCGTACGGGGCGCCAGTCGATGCGACTGAAGCGGCCGTTGATCCGGCCCACGATCTCTTCCACCGACCGCTGGATGTCGTCGTAGATGCGCATGCCGCTGGCGGCGGCCACGCAGGCAATAAATAGTTCCACCTTTCCCTGCCATTCAGGCTGCTGCTCTAGGAGCCGCTCGTAGGCGAGCAGCATGTCTTCGTTGCCCTTGGTGTAATCCACCCGGGAGGCGGAGATGATCAGCTTGCGGCCGGTGTGCTGCTTGGCGATCTGGGCGGCCATGGTGAGCACCTTCTCGGAGGCGGCGATCTCCCTGATCGTGCCTGGCGAGGTTCCCACGGGCGAGGCCTGGACGTGAATGCGGCGGCCGTTGTAATCGAGCCAGGGCAGCACAGTGGGTTGGGCCAGAGCGCTGCCATGGCGGCGGAACTTTTCGGCTACGGGCACCGGTTCGCCGCAGCGAGCGCCGCGCAGGTTGATGGCGGTGCGGGAGAAATTGTCTGCGTAGCGGGGAATGTGGAAGCCCACCAGATCGCAGCTCAACAGGCTGTCAAGAATTTCATCTCGCCACGGCAGGATGCTGAACACGTCGTTGGAGGGGAACGGCGTGTGATGGAAGAAGGCAATGCGCACATCAGGCCGCAGCTCGCGGATCTGGGCTGGCACTAACCAGAGGTTGTAATCGTGAATCCAGATTATCGCTCCTGGGGCCGCTTCTTCGCAGGCGGCGCGAGCGAAGGATAGGTTGACTTCAGCGAAGATCTTCCAATCTGAGTTTTTAACATTGAACAAGCCTGGGAAGCTGTGAAGAATCGGCCAGAAAGATTCCTTGGAGGTGACGTGATAAAAACTCTTGATCTTCGCAGGCGTCAGCGGCAGGCGTCGCAGAATGTAAGTGTCAGGCGGCGGAAGTGTGAGCCGTTGGTCTTCGGTGATGGATTCGCTGGAATCCTCCCGCCACGAAATCCAGGCGCCGGAACGCTCCTCTTGGAAAAGGCTGCGAAGCGTGGGGATGATCCCGTTCGGGCTTTTCTGATCCACCCACTTGCGCTTTCCTTCGGCATCGATTGTTTCGTCATAGGGTGAGCGGTGGTAAACAAGGACGAAATCACTTGTGCCGATCTGGGGTGGCACGGTGGTCTTAGCGGTGGCTTGCGTGTGGGGGGTTTGCTCTTTCATCTCAAGGCCAGCGGAGACAATATCAACGGGGGGGAATATTTTTTGTTGGATAGAATTTGTAACTTGGGGCTACTGATGTGTTCTTTTTAAGCCTTAATTGTAACATGTTTGTGCTCAGCTCCCGATCGAAGGCTGTTCGGTTCGAATCTTTTGTCGGCGGTGCAATGCTCACGGCCGATGGATTGAGGGCTCACTCCTTCAGGACCAGGCCACGGCCAGGAGCCGGCAGCCGCCCGGGCCAGGCTCGACGACGTGCTGGCCTTCGTGTTCGTTAACGGGCCGCGGGTGGGCTTGCGCAATGGCGGCTTCCGCAACTTCTGGTGAGCCATTTCTCAGCCCACCATCCCCCATGGTCGGCTCGGTGCGCTTGCTGGTGGTCCAGCCCACCCCCTTCTGCAACCTCGATTGCGACTACTGCTACCTGCCGGATCGGGGCGACCGCAGCCGGCTGTCGTTTCCGGTGCTGGAGGCGGCCGTGGAACGGGTGCTGGACAGCCCCTACTTCGGGGGGGAATTCACCCTGCTCTGGCATGCGGGCGAACCGCTGATGGCGCCAATCGCCTTCTACGACGAGGCCACCGAGCGGATTCGGCAGCTCCTGGCGCGGCGCGGTTTGCCCCCCTCCAAGATCGTGCAGTCGCTGCAGACAAACGCCACCGTCATCGACGCGGCCTGGTGCCATTGCTTCGAACGCAACGGCATCCATGTGGGCGTGAGCATGGATGGCCCGGCCTTCCTGCACTACGCCCACCGGGTGACCCGCACCGGCCTACCGGGGGATCAGATTCGCCCTAAAGACCCCAAAAGTCGTCGCGCAGGAGTCCTCAGCGTGCGCGGCCGCGCAAGGGCTGCGCAAGCCGGCCCACCACCTGGGACGGGACGCCATGGGCACTTGTTGTGGTGAGTGCTGGGGCCGGCCCTTGACGCTGGCCGCGCTGGCGCTTGCGGTTCTGCGCTTGCCCCTCCGTGGCTGTTGCTGCCCCATCCCGCTCCGCCCGATCCCAAGGTTCGGCCGCTGCCAGGGTCACCCCAGAAGAGAAGCTGATTGCCCTCGCATTGGTCGAGCGTACCCATAGCTTCATGGCAACACAATTCGCCTTGGATCGCGCACGTTCCTCGAGGTCGGCCATGACTGAAGCGGCGTAGGACTGATCCTCTGCCGAGGGATTCATTTGGCCTTGAAAGGCTTGGTCGACACCAAGCATCGAGATCACCAAAACCTTGGCCTTCGAGCTGCTTGCGTCTTCAGGATGGGGCTGGTTGCGGAAGCTCACAGCGGCATACCCCACAACAGATCCAGCCTCTCCAGCTCGGAAGACGTAAGTGGTGAGGGACCCTCCCTTGCTTTTCTCTGCCAACCATTCG
>CALFOF010000205.1 GCA_937919075.1 uncultured Cyanobium sp.
TAGCGCACCACTTTGGGGTAGTGGGGGTCGTGGGTTCAAATCCCGCCGCTCCGATCGGTCCACCTCCGTTCTGCCGCTGAAACAGCCTTCGGGCTTTCAAGCGTCAGCAACGACTGTTGTTCAGCCGGCCCCCAGGCCGGCTTTTTTATGGCAAGACGGCCGGCTCGATGGAAAGCCGGCTGGCCTCCAGCAAGGTGGCCTGGAGCTCCTGCCGGGCGGCGTCGCTGTGCAGCGTGCCGGCCAGCGCCAGCCAGTGATGCCACTGCTGCTCCTGCTCTTGGGCGATCTCCGCCTCCAGCCCCGGCAGGCTGATCTCCGGCTGGCCCGGCCGCTGCTGATCGAACAGCCCCTCGGTGAGCACCTGCAGGTCGTGCAGTTCACCCAGGTGATCCTGGGCCTGGCGCAGCAGGGCGATCCAGCGGCTCAACGCCGGCCCCACCAGCTCTTCGAGCGGCTCGAGGGTGTAGCGCAGGGCCTTGAGGCGCTTGCGCAGTTCGTGCAGTGCCGGGTCGAGGGGATCGGTGGCGTACCAGCCGCCATGCAGAAACAGGCTGGCGGAGGCTGAGGCCTGCCATTCGAGCAGCCAACTCCGCAACGGCTGCTCCCCCAGCGGGGTGAAACGCGGCTGAAGTTGCCAGTGGTGCAGACGTGCCAGCAACTTCAGGTAGGCGGCGCTGCGCAGCGCCTCCTCCAGCCCTTCAAAAGCCTGCCGCCGCTCACGTTTCAACCGCTTCAGCACCGGCCGCAGGGCTTTCTGCTCCGCCGCAGGCAGCAGCGGCATCAAGCTGCCTTGCAGGCGCTGCTGCAGCACGTCGAGGTCGCGGGTGAGGCCGGTGTGGCGGGCCACCTTGGCGATGCGCCGGTCGCTGATCGTGTCGGGCAGCACCAGGGCGGGGGCGAACTGCTGCAGCACCGTGCGCAGGCGCCGCAGGCTCACCCGCAACTGATGCAGGGGCTCGGGATCTTGATCGGCGAGCACGTCCGGCTGCAGCTTTCCCAGCCGGCGGGTCTGGCGCTGAATCAGCAGGGCGGCATGGGCGCCGCTGCTGCCTGCCGCCTGCGCTTCGTCGGCGGCGCCGCTGTCGTGTTCGTCGTTGGTGATGGGTGTGTTCATCTGTTCATCTATCCATCTCGGTGCCCGGCACAAGGAGAGAGCTTTCTTGTCAACGCCGGCCGGTTGTCCAATCCTGGAACCAGCCGCGGCGCCACAGCCAGTAGGTCTGCACCGCGGCGATCAGCAGCATGAACACCAAAGCAGCAGCGTAGCCGTAGTGCCATTCCAGCTCTGGCATGTTGGTGAAGTTCATGCCATAGATCCCCGCGATGAAGGTGAGTGGGGCAAAGATCGTTGACACGATGGTGAGTGTTTTCATCACCTGGTTCATGCGGTTGCTGATGCTGGCCATGTAGGCCTCCGTCACGGAGTCACATTGGCGCCGCAGCAATTCACAGGCTTCGAAAATCAGCCCCACCCGTTGTTCCATGTCCTGGAAACCATGCAGGGCATCAGGGCCCAGCAGGCGTTGGTTCTGGCGCAACAACACCATGATCTGGTGGCGCAGGGGCCACACCTGGCCGCGGATGTCACGCAGAGTGTTGCGGGCCCTGTAGGCGCGGTTGAGCAAGGTGGGTTTCGGGCGCATCAGCGCCGCTTCTTCCAATTGCTCCAACAATTCAGAAAGTTGCTCCAACAACGGAAACAAGGCATCGAGCAGTTCGTCGATCAGAAAGTGAAGGATGTCGTCGAGATCTTCCTTGGCTGGAACTGGATCAAGGCACGACAACCACTGGGTGAGCTCCGGAAAGGAGCTCGGCTTGGGAACTTCCTCAATGCTGATCAACAGCGTCGGCAGCAGCAGCAACCCCACCTGCTCGCCGATCAGGCGGTCGGGGGTATCGGCAAAGCTCAGGCGATGCAGCACGGCCAGCACCATGTCGCCGGAGGAATCGACGCGCGGCCGTTGCGGCAGATCCAGCAACGGGGTCTGGAAGTGCGCCGGCACGCCAAGCCGGTCGAGCACCGAGCGGATCAGTGCCTGGTTGCCCATGCCCTGCACCCGCACCCACAGGGGCAGGTCGCGCTCCAGCAAGGCGTTCAGCTCTTCAACTTGCAGGCTCTCGAGTTCTTCCAGACCGGAGGGGTGAAAACACAGCACCGAGAGCCGGGTGGGCGCCCTGCCGCCATGGATGAACAACTGGCTGGGGATTTCACCAGGTCGTTCTCCCAGCCGTCTGGAACGCAGTCGGCCTGGATCGAGTCGGGTCATCCCTGCGTTCTAGCGGTCGTTGTGCCACCCGGGAATGGGGCGGGTGGCATGAGCAGTTGCTCCAGCCCCATTCCTGTGGTGAGCACAGCTGCCTGAATCAGAAGGCACCAGCCGACCTGCGCGCGGCGTTCCCAGAGCAAACCGATCATCGGAGCAGCGCAAGGGTTGGCATTTCAGCTGTGATTCAGGCTGCCGGCTGCCTCGTAGGCCACGCCCCAAGGCATGGAGCGGCACGCTGGCCGCCGGTGTCTGAATGCCGGCGGCCCCTTGCTCAACGGGCCACTGGTTTGCGCAGCTGGCTGAAGCTGCGCGCCAAGGCCTGGCTGATCGTCAGACCGACCGGCAGATCGCCACCGAAGGAGGTGCCGAGCACATGGCGATAGAACTTGGTTTCAACCAGCCTGTAGGTGGAATCTTCAAGCGGAATGAAGCGAGCCTGCTTGACGAACTGGGGCCCCCGTTGCAGGTAGAAGGTGACGAAACGGAGCACGTCGTCTTGCTCGCGCACCATGCGGTCGTTGATGTAGATGAACAACGGCCGCGAGAGTGGGCTGTAGCGCTCATCCTGCACGTTTTGCGCCGATGGGCCGACCAGCCCATTGCGGCCGTTCACGGCCAGCGCTCTGAGCTTGTTGGTGTTGGAGGCATACCAGCCGAAGCCCACATAGCCGAGGGCCTGGGGGTCCTTGGCGATGCAGTTCACAATCACCGAATCGTCTTCGCTGCTGGTGTAATCGCGGCGGGAATCGGTGGCGTTGCCGTTGATCGCCTTGTTGAAGTAATCAAAGGTGCCCGAATCCTTGCCCGGGCCGCACAGGCGGATCGGCGTGGCCGGCCAGGCGGCATTCACCTGACTCCAGCGCATGATCTTGCCTTCAGCGCTGCGCCGCCACAGGACCGACAGCTCAGCGGTGCTGATCCCTTTCGCCCAGGTGTTGCGCGGGTTCACCGCCACGGTGAGCGCATCAAAAGCGATCGGCAATTCCAAGAACTTGATGCCACTGGCGGCGCAGGCCTTGAGTTCCTTGGTGCTGATCGGCCGCGAAGCGTTGCTCAGCTGCACCTTGCCGGCGCAAAAATCCCGGAAGCCTGCGCTTGTACCTGTTTCCAGCAGTTGAAAGCGCACATTTTCGCCTGGCTTGGTGGCGCGGAAGGCGCTGATTGCGGCGCTGGTGATCGGAAAGACGGTGCTGGAGCCACTGACTCGAATCGACCCGCCTTTGGCGGGCGCTGATTGAGCGGAGGCTTCGGCGATCGGAAGGGCCACAGACCCTCCCACCAAGGCGCCGAGCAAGCAGAGCGCCATGCCGAGACGCAAGCGGGTTGCGCCGCTGGTCCCGGTGCGCTGCGCTGGGCGGCAACGGAGGATGGATCGGCAGGGCATGGAGAAAGGAACCGTGCGACTCACTCTGCGCAGAGCAGCAGGACGCAAGGATTAAGCAACGGTTAGGGCTTGGTCATCATCCGCCGATCGTCGCTGGATGCCCGGGTTGATCCCCCGCTGGAGCCGCCATTAAGCCTTAA
>CALFOF010000206.1 GCA_937919075.1 uncultured Cyanobium sp.
CCAGGAGGCGGTCCAGATCCAGCTGGCCGAAACAGGTTCCAGTGCTGTGGCTGTCCCGTAGCAGGTAATCCAGGCGGTCGCAGTCGAGCTGGCTGCTCACCAGCGCAGCGATTGATGGATGCGCGTGGCTCCCCGCCTCCAGCAGGGTGGCCACAGCATCGGCCGTGCCCGGAGCGAACTGCTCCATCGGGCCGCGCAAATCCGGGTGTTCGCGCACCAGCCGGGCTGACCAGCGCTCGTGCCTCAGCCCATACATCTCTTCTCCCGAATGGCTGAGCGGGGCATGGCCCACGTCGTGCAGCAAGGCAGCGGCGTAGAGAACCCCCTGGGCTTCGAGCAGATCGGGAGCCTGGGGAGCGAGTTCCGCCAGGGCGCGTCGGGCCAGATGCAGCACCCCGAGGGAATGGGTGAAGCGGCTGGATTCAGCTCCATGGAAGGTCAGGAAGGCCGGCCCCAGCTGGCGGACGCGGCGTAGCCGTTGAAACGGCACGGTGTCGACCAGCTTCATGACCAGCGCTTCCGCCGGGATGTCACCGTCGAGGCGAATGGCCCCATGCAGGGGATCGTGGTACGTACGGGTGCGTTTCATCAGGCCAATTCCCCGGCGAGCCGTGCGGCTGCTTCCGCCAGCCAGGTGTCGTCCTCGCCGCCTGGGTTGAGCGGTTCCGGTTCGGCCAGGGTCTGGTCAGGGGCGATGCCAAGGCTTTGGATGTCGCGGCCGCTGGGAGTCACGTAGCGAGCCACGGTCACCGTGAGGCCACTGCCGTCACCCAGCCCGATCAGTGTCTGAATCAGCCCTTTCCCGAACGTGCGACTGCCCAGCAGCCGCGAACGTCCATCGTCCTGGAGGGCGCCGGCGAGGATCTCACTGGCACTGGCTGTGCCGCCATTCACCAGCGTGAGCATCGGCCCGCGGAACAGTTGGCCGGGAGGGGCCTGCCGCCCTTCGTTCAGGCCGCTGCGGGTGCGCGTTTCCACGATCGGCTGGCCGTCGATCAGGGCTCCGGCCACGGCCACACCGGCATCCACCAGGCCGCCGGAGTTGTTGCGCAGGTCAAGCACCAGCCCTTCCACCCCGTGGCTCGCGAAGCCAGCAAGGGCTTGCCGCACCTGTTCGGGCACCTGCTCGCTGAATTGGCTGATGCGCAGATACCCCAGCCGGTGGCCCCGCGCGTCGAGTTCCCGGTGCCGCACCGGTTGCAGATCCACGGTTCTGCGTTCCAGCAGCAGGCGCCGCTCCATCCCTTCGGGGGAGCGAACCAGGATCTCAAGCCGGCTTCCAGCCGGCCCCCGCAGCCGCGCCGCGGTGGCTTCCAAACCAAGTGAGACGCAGCTCTCGCCTTCCACCTCAAGCAGGACGCTGCCGGAGCTGATTGCCGCTTCGGCGGCCGGTGAGCCATCCAGAGGAGCGATCACCACGATCGCTTGATTGCTGCCCACCGTTCCAAGCTGTAGCCCTACCCCGCTGACGCTCCCCTTGGTACTTGAACGAAGGGCGGCGTAATCCGACGGGCTCAGGAACCGGGTGTAGGGATCTCCCAGCGGGGCCAGCATGGCGGCGATGGCGTCATAGGCCTCACCACTGCTCTCGATCCGTCGCTCAAGGGCCTGTTGGCGCAACTGGCGCCAATGCACGGCTTCGAAGCGTTCGGGGTCCACGTAGCTCTGGTTCACGAGGCGCCAGGCATCCACCACCAGCTGCTGCGCATCGTTGAGCGCCTGCGCAGAGGGCGGCCACCCCAGCAGAAGCAAGGCCATTGAGGCCGCAAGCGCCAGAGCCCATGCCCTCTGTTTCAGTGGCGTGCCAGCGATCACGACGGGTCCACAGCAATCGGTAGACTCTCGCAACCCACCGTTCAACGCTGCATGGCGAACTCGTCTCCGGCTGCCAAGTCGTCCCCCGTGTACGACTGGTTCGAGGAGCGTCTGGAGATCCAGGCGATCGCAGACGATATCTCCTCCAAGTACGTGCCGCCCCACGTCAACATCTTTTATTGCCTTGGCGGCATCACCCTGGTGTGCTTTCTGATCCAGTTTGCCACCGGCTTCGCCATGACGTTCTATTACAAGCCGACGGTCGCTGAGGCTTATGCCTCGGTCCAATACCTCATGACGGATGTCAGCTTCGGTTGGCTGATTCGTTCAGTGCATCGCTGGAGCGCCAGCATGATGGTGCTGATGCTGATCCTTCACGTGTTTCGTGTGTACCTCACCGGTGGTTTCAAACGCCCCAGAGAGCTCACCTGGATCACCGGCGTCACCATGGCCGTCATCACGGTTTCCTTCGGCGTCACTGGGTATTCCCTCCCCTGGGATCAGGTGGGTTATTGGGCTGTGAAGATCGTTTCCGGTGTGCCTGCGGCTGTCCCTGTGGTTGGCAATTTCATGGTCGAGTTGCTACGCGGTGGCGAAAGTGTCGGTCAGTCCACGCTCACCCGCTTCTACAGCCTGCACACCTTTGTGATGCCCTGGCTCCTCGCTGTCTTCATGCTGATGCACTTCCTGATGATCCGCAAGCAAGGCATTTCCGGTCCTTTGTGATCTCTGCCTGCTCCCTTCCTGCTTGCTCAGTTTTCCGCCACCCTCACCAAGGTTCCCCTCATGCACATCCTCAAAAAGCCTGATCTGAGCGACCCCAAGCTCCGCGCCAAGCTCGCCAAGGGCATGGGGCACAACTACTACGGTGAGCCCGCCTGGCCCAACGATCTCCTCTACATCTTCCCGGTGGTGATCCTCGGCACGATCGCCTGCATTGTCGGTCTTGCCGTCCTTGACCCCGCCATGCTTGGCGACAAAGCTGATCCCTTCGCAACTCCTCTGGAAATCCTGCCGGAGTGGTACTTGTATCCAGTCTTCCAAATTCTGAGGGTGGTTCCCAACAAGCTGCTTGGCATCGCCTTGCAAACAATGGTGCCCCTCGGCTTGATGCTCATCCCATTCATTGAGAGCTTCAACAAGTTCCAGAACCCTTTCCGCCGCCCCGTGGCGATGGGGGCTTTCCTCTTCGGAACCGCCTTCACCATCTATCTGGGCATCGGTGCTGCCATGCCCATCGACAAATCCCTCACATTGGGTCTGTTCTGACCTTTTCCTAGCGAGTCATCCCTTAGCCGCGGCTTTTGCCGCGGTTTTTTTTTGGCATGCCAAGAGGGTCCTCGGGGCCTCTTGGCTTGAGGTACTGCCTCATGAGCAGTGGTTGTGGCACACAGCCTTGAAAGCACCTGCTTGAGTGAACTTGGTTGGCTCCTGGGTGAGGGCCCAGGGGCGTACCAATCACAGCCAGCCGATACTGATACGGGCGCTGGGTTGGAAGAGTGCGGAGCAGCTCGGCGAAGGCACCAGAGAGGCCTGGAAATGACCACGTGCAGGGATCTAGGGATCGTGCTTGTGCTCGGTCGCGAACCGGCTTCACAGCTGCAACAGCCCCGCGCTCCATACAAGAGAGGTTTGCAGAACGTCGTTGCCCTCATCTGGCACTCGCTTGCTTCCCTTACTGGCCTTCAGGCATGCGAGGGGAGAAATCGCATCCATGGCTCTTGGCACTCCACCGAGCCTGCTGCAAAGGTTCACAACCAACCTTGTGGCAGCTGTCGCGAATGCGGCAGAGACTCGTCGATGGCTGTTGCTCCAGGCTTTGTCGCCAGGTGAATGGGGCCAAAACCCCAGTTTTTGCAATGGTTTTCATGATTTGTCGGCACGTCCGACGCGCTTCGCCCCGTGGGCAGAAGCCTTGATTGCGAGGTAAGGGCGGGGAGTGTG
>CALFOF010000207.1 GCA_937919075.1 uncultured Cyanobium sp.
GATCGCCCTGGCCCAGATCGACATCAAGCGAGCCGTTTCCTTTCTGGTCAGCAGCTGGTTGGGCCTGCTGTTCCTGGCCGTAGGGGCCGGTGCCGGTGACGCCGCCTGGCGGATGCTGCTGGTGTATCCGCTGCCAATGGCCCTGGTGCTGCTGGCCCTGGGCACGGTGGTGTCGAGCAACGTCACCCAGGACCTCACCCAGCTTGGTGGCCTCTGGTCGCGCCGCCCCTTGATGGGCATCGCCTTCCTGGTGGGCGCCGCCGGCCTGGTGGGGCTGCCGCCGTTGGCCGGTTTCGGTGCCCTGCGGGCCATGACCGCCAGCCTTTCGGCCAGCCAGGCCCCGCTGCTGCTCAGCGCCGTGGTGTTGCTCACCAATGGCCTGATCAGCGCGGCGCTGGTGCGGATCTTCGGGCTGATCTGGGGCGGCAAGCCTTCGTCGTTCACCAAGCGCTCCGCCGAAGTGCTCTGGCTGATGGTGTTGCCGGCGATGGTGGCCACCGGCCTGGTGCTGCACCTGCCGGTCCTGATCAGCCGCGCCGGCATCGGCGAGACCTGGGGCCCGATGGCGCTGCCGCTGCTCGCCTCCACGCTCTTGGGCATCACGGCCGGGTCGGTGCTCTATCTGTTTTCCACCGAGCATCTGCCCAAGCTCTCCGGTCCGTTGGCCGGTGTTCAGGAGTGGCTGGCCGCCGACCTGCACACCGAAGGGCTATACCGCCGCACCGTGGTGGGCCTGGTGGCGGCGCTGGCGGCCACCAGCAGCTGGGTCGACCGCGCCCTGGTGGATGGCTTCAGCAACCGCAGCGGCGATCTGGCCCTGGAAGGGGCACGCCGGCTCAGCCTCAGCACCACCGGCCGGGTGCAGGCCTACGCCTTCACCGTGCTGGTGGGGGTGGTGTTGATGGGGCTGTGGATCCTCACCCGCCACGCGCCCGCCTTCCTCTCCTTCTGAATCAGTCCTCCGAGATCTTCCATGCTGCTCACCCTTCTGCTGCTTCCCCTGGCGGCCGTGCTGCTGCTCTGCCTCGCACCCTTGCCGGGGCCCTGGCCCCGCCGTGTGGCGGTGTTCGCTCCGGCGGTGCAACTGCTCATGCTGCTGTGGCTGGCGGGCCATCCGGTGCCGGAATTCCGCCAGGCCTGGCTGCCCCAGCTCGGCCTGGAGCTGCACCTGGGCCTTGATGGCCTGTCGTTGCCGCTGGCCGGCCTCACCTCCTTGCTCTCCTTCATGGCGGTGTTCGCCACGCCGATCAGCCAGCCCCGACGGCGCTTCTTCTACGCGATGGTGCTGGCCACCAACGTGGGCCTGATCGGTGCCTTCCTGGCCTGCAACGGCCTGCTGTTCGTGCTGGCCTACGAAATCACGCTGATCCCCACCACCTTGCTGGTGGCGGTGTGGGGCGGCGAGCGGCGCGCCACCGCCGCAATCCGTTATTTGATGTATTAGGCGGTGTCGGGAATGGCGCTGCTGGCCGGCGTGCTGGCCCTGGCCCTGCTCAACCGCAATGGCTTCAGCTTCGCCTACACCGACATGGCCGAGGCGGTGCTGCCCGAGGGCGCCAGCCGCTGGATCCTGGCCCTGCTGCTGCTCGCCTTCGGCCTGAAGATGCCGATCTTCCCGCTGCACGGCTGGCAGCCGCTCACCTACAGCCAGGCCTCCACGCCCGTGGCCATGCAGCTGGCCGGGGTGGCCTCGAAGCTGGGGGCCTACGGCCTGCTGCGCTTCGGCATCGGCATGCTGGGCGACACCTGGGCCGAGTGGTCGCCGGTGATCGCCGTGGTGGGCATGGTCAGCGCGTTGTACGGCGCCCTCAATGCCATCGCCCAGACGGACATGCGCCGCCTGGTGGCCTTCAGTGCCCTGGGCCACATGGGCCTGCTGGTGCTGGCTCTGATGGCGGCGGCCGGGGTGCCCGGCCAGGCCGGCTTCCTGGCGGAGATGGTGGTGTTCCAGGGCAGCTGGCCGGTGTTCCCGCTGCCCACGCTCGGTTGCATCCTGGCCTCGGGCCTCACCGCCGTGTATGCGGTGCGTCTGTTCAACCGGGTGGGCTTCGGCCGCCTCGACAACCAGACCGCCGACTACGTGAGCACCACCTGGGTGGAGCGCTTGCCGGCCCTGGCGCTCTCCTTTCTGGTGATCCTGGCGGGCCTGTGGCCCCAGATCCTGCTGGGCTGGAGCGAGGACACCACCAGCAGCCTCGCCCTCTCCCGCCCGCCGATCAACACCCTGGCGATGGCTACCCCTCGTACAGCCCAGCCACAGCTCGCCACCCTGCCTGCACTGATGATCCAGGCGCTCCACGCTTCGCTGGCTTCCCTGCACCTGCCCACCCCGCTGGCGCTACGGCCATGACCGTCACCACTCCCGCCACCGCCCTGCCCCCTTCAACCCATCCCTTCGCT
Organism: uncultured Cyanobium sp.; assembly: GCA_937919075.1. Lineage (GTDB taxonomy): Bacteria > Cyanobacteriota > Cyanobacteriia > PCC-6307 > Cyanobiaceae > MW101C3. The sequence continues at coordinate 2,401 of CALFOF010000207.1, forward strand.
GAGGTGGTGGAGCGGCTTGAAGCCGGCGGCTCGATGCTACCGGACACGCCGGAAAACCTGATGCAGATCATCGGCATCTACAAGGCCTATGCCGTGCCGATGGACTTCTATTGGCGCGATCTGCTCTACATCGCTGAGCGCGTGTTTCTGGATCCCCTGCCGGCCTTCAAGTATTTCCCGAGCCAGGAGTATCTGGATCTGCCCAATTCCTATGCGGGCGATGCTTCCAAGCTGCGCATCTGGCGCGGGCCGGCCACGGCCCATCCGGAACTGCTGGCGTTCATGGACAAGGGTGAAGCGGGAAAGCTGCCGAAGCTGCTCCATCACCTCTGGCACGACCGCATTAACATGGAGTTCGCCGAGGCCTGCATGGATGCCATGTTCTGGCACCAGGGCATGGGCGGCCGCTTCTACGACTACCTGGAAAGCGACGCCTACAAGGCCAACGCAGAGCGGGCGATCCTCGCTTACTTCAAGGGCAACCCACTGATGCTGGGCCTGCACAAGCTGTTCCCGGAGATGTTCCTGGAGCAGGTGCGCAAGCTGAGCTATTACGCCAATCTTGGCCTGTTCTGGGAGGTGATGGCGCCGGTGTTCTTCGAGATGAGCGACATCTACGACGAAGGCGGCTTCTCCGGTGTGCCGGCCGCCATCGATTTTCTGGTGAACGGCATCTTTGCGGTGGCGGGCCGGCCGATCTATCACCACGTGTACATCGGTGGCGAATGCATCGAGATCATCCCCAAACCCGCAGGCTTCACCTGGCTGTATGAGGCGGCTCTGCCCTATGTGGAGGCGGTGTTCTACCGCACGGCCCCCTTCCGCGGCACCAAGAGTTACAACGCCCAGGCCGGCCAGGTGCCTTCACAGCAGGCCGATTTCCACTACGGCATCCTCTACGCCGATGTGTTCCCGGTGGGTTCGGCCGGCATCCCGCCCACCCTGCTGATGCAGGACATGCTTCACTTCCTGCCGCCCTATCTGGTGGATCTCTACCGCAACCACAAACGCGGCGAAGACGACATCCTTGTACAGCTGGGCATCACCTTCCAGCGCTCCATGTACAACGTGACCTCAGCGGTGATCCAGGCGTTGCGCTGCGCCCTGCTGTTCCCCCTTGATGATCCCGATCCGGAGCACCTCAAGGCTAACCGGGCCTTCTTCGAGGCCCAGCTGGATCGCTTTCTGCGCCCCGAGGCTCGCCTCCGGGATGTGCAGACCCAGGACTACCGCTGAGAACACCACCCATGGCCAACATCATCGAAACCGCCAAGGGCGCCGGCCTGTTCTCCACCCTGCTCACGGCGGTGGAGGTGGCCAGCCTCACCGCAGCCCTGGAGAGCCCCGGCCCCTTCACGGTGTTTGCCCCGGTGGACGCCGCCT
>CALFOF010000208.1 GCA_937919075.1 uncultured Cyanobium sp.
GGTGCTCATCGAGGGTGGTGGCGCCGATGCAGCGCAGTTCGCCTCTGGCCAGCATCGGCTTGAGCAGGTTGCTGGCATCCATGGCGCCGCCGCTGGCACCAGCTCCCACCACCGTGTGGATCTCGTCGATGAACAGCACGATCTGGCCCTGGGAGGCCGTCACCTCCTTGAGCACGGCCTTGAGCCGCTCTTCGAATTCGCCGCGGTACTTCGCCCCGGCGATCAGGGCGCCCATATCGAGCGACACCAGCTGCCGGTTCTGCAGCGCCGCTGGCACGTCACCGTTGACGATCCGCTGGGCCAGGCCTTCCACGATGGCCGTCTTGCCCACGCCGGGTTCGCCGATCAGCACAGGGTTGTTCTTGGTGCGGCGGCTGAGAATCTGGATCGTGCGCCGGATCTCCTCATCGCGGCCGATCACCGGGTCGAGCTTGCCGTCCTTGGCGGCCTCGGTGAGATCACGCCCGTACTTCAGCAGCGATTCATAGGTGCCTTCGGGGTTCTGATCGGTCACGCTCTGGCTGCCGCGCACGGCTTCGATGGCCTGACGCAGTTTCGTGGCATCCACGCCTGCCTGCGAGAGCAACTGGCGGCCACAACGGCCGTCGTTGGCCAGGGCGAGCACCAAATGCTCGATTGAGGTGAAGCTGTCGCCGAACTCCTTCTGCAGGGTGGCGGCATGATCCAGCAGCAGGTTCAGCCCCTTGCCGAGATACACGCTCTCGGGCGCCGTGGCGAGGCTGGGCTGGCCAGCCATGAACGCCTCCACCTTCTCAGCGAGCACAGCAGGGTTGACGCCGGCCTTCTCCAGAATCCGCCCCGCCAGCCCCTGCTGGGCCAGCAGGGCGGCGAAGAGGTGCTCGCTCTCCAGTTGCTGCTGCCGTTTCTGCTGGGCCAATTGCTGGGCGGCCACGATGGCCGCCCAGGCCTTTTCGGTGAAGGTTTCGGCGGTGGGGTGCATGGCGGTGGGTGCGCGTTGCGCCGTCAGGGGGGAGATGAAATCACCCTATGAATCCCTTCCGCGCTGGGCTCAGAGGGAGCACCGAACCGATACCCACAGAAAACCCTCCATGGCGGTTGTGATCAGGGCCCCACTGGGGCGGGGCCGGTGAGGGGGAGCTGAATGCGCCGCAAACTCTCCACGTTGGTGCAACGGCGCAGGGGGCAGCCATCGGGCCCGTAGATGGCATCGGCCGATGACAGGCAACCCATGGCGTTCTTGCGTTGCACCTGCTCAGGCTTCAGCTGCAGTGGCTGCAGGTTGGAGTCAGGGGTCGGCGGCAGCCGCGGGCAGATCTTCAGCGGCGCTGTTGAGGGGCTGATCGCGGCCGGCTGGTTGGGTGAAGGGGCCTGGGCGAGGGCAGGAGCTGCCGTTGCCCCCAGCAGGGCGGTGCCGATGGCAGCCATCAAGGACGCCACGGTGGCCAAGGCGTGGCCCTGGCGTTGGTGAAGCGGCGAGGCCGCGGGGCTCAAGGCCATGGGGTGAGGTGCGCGCCTGCCTAGTCTCGTTGGCATGACGCGCGGATGGTGCGCCCGCCGATGACAGAATCCCGCTCCGATTTCACCCCGACCGACGAGCTGGTGAACCAGCTGGCGGAGGAATCACGGCTGTTTGATGCCACTGCAAGGGATCCGGAGCGCAACTGCTGGTTGGTGGTCCACCGCCATGCCCATGGGGTGCTGCCCAGCGAGTACGACATCCGCGACGTGCCGGAAGACCTCTACCTCGCCGTGCTCGCCCGCCGCAAGCAGCTGGGCTGAGGATCACCGCAAGCCGCTGGGCTGGGGTGCCTGCATAAAAAATCCGCCCCACTCAGGGGCGGATCGCCGGAGGGCTGTCAGGCCCACCTCTGAAATGAGCAGCAAAGCCCCGACCAATGGATGGCTGGGGCTGATGAGCGTGAAGCCTGGTCAGAGATCAGGACCAGCCTTCGGAGGATTTCTGCTCGATGTAGGAAGCCACATCGGCGATATCGGCTTCGGTGAGCTTGCCACCGAAGGCTGGCATGGCGTTCTTGCCGTTGGTGACCTGGTAGGCGATGGCCGATTCATGGCCTTCGCTGTAGTTGGCCAGGTAGGCCTCGAGGGCTTCTTTCTTGAGCGTGCGCTCGGCGTTCACCACGTTGCCGCCGCCCATGTGGCAAGCCGCGCAGTTGGCGGAGAACACCTGGCCGCCATGGGCGACATCCGCGGCGTACGAAGGAGACGCGGTACCCAGCAGAAGCGCCAGGGCAAGGGCAACAAATGACAGCAGACGGCGCATCGAAAAGCGTGCAACGAAAAGAAGTTAGGGTCTCGCGCCCACACGGCGCTGCAGCACGCGGGAGGATCGAAACAATCTCGTTACGCAAGCGCGGCTTGGCGGCGGGCCTTCAGCCCACGGCACCGCGGTGCGGCAGACCTGCGGCGGCGAACACCTGCTCCAGGGTGGGGGCATGGCTCACCAGGCCGAACCGCTCCGGCGGGCTGACGGGGCTATGGATGAAGTGGCGCTGGCGGATGCTGAAGCGATCCCAGGCGTTCACTTCAATCGGCAGCACCTTGATCAGGGCTTCGATCAACCAGCCGCTCAGGGCCAGGCCGAAGGGCGGCCGCCAGCACTGCCGCCAGCGGCACAGGCTGGTGATGGCTCCGTCCACCGTGACGGCCGGCTGGCCCAGCACCAGGCGCCGCACCGGCCCCTGACCGGGTTCGCTGTTGGGTTGGTGCGGCTGCAGGCAGAGGTGCACACACACCCGGCTGATGTCCACGGCATGGATGAAATGGAAGCTGGCTTCGGCCCGCAACCAGCGCGCCAGCCACAACCAGCGCACCCCTTCCTGCAGACCCGCCGTGAGGTAGCTGGTGGGGAAGCGATCGCCCGGCTGCACCGAGCCGCCGAACACCAGCGTGGGGAACACCGCCACGATCCGCGCGGCCAGAGGGTGCTGCTCCAGCTGTTGCAGGCAGAGGGCCTTGGTCTGGATGTATTCGGTGCCGTAGGCCTGCGCTTCCGGCAGCAACTGCAAGTTGCGATCCAGGATGCTGGCGGTGGAGAAATAGATCACCTGCTGCAGCCGTTCTGGATTGATGCGGCCCAGCAGTTCCTTCACCGCCACCACATTCACCTGCTGGGCCCGCTCAGGGTCGCCCCAGGCGGTGGCGGTGTGGATGATGCGGTCGGCGGAGGCGATCGCCTCGGCATGGGGTTCTTGGTCCCGCAGATCGCCCACCAGCAGGGTGATGCGCGGATCGTCCGCCGGTAGGGCGGTGAGCTTGGCGGGATCCCGCAGCCACAGCAACAGGTCCACATCGCTTTCGCGGTAGAGCTGCTCGGCGATCGTCTGGCCGACGCAGCCGCTGGCGCCGGTGATCAGCACCCGTTGGCGCGGGCCGGGCGATCCGGTGCTGCTCAAACAGCCGCCCCGATCAACTCATTCACCGACTTGCCGGCTTCAAAGAACACCCGGGCGTTGTCTTCGGGGGTGCCGGGCAGGATGCCGTGCCCGAGGTTGAGAATGTGGCGGCGGCCGTGGGCCTTGCGCACCGTATCCACGATGCGGGCACGGATCGCCTCAGGCGTGCCGAACAGCAGCCCGGGATCCACGTTGCCCTGCACCCCCAGGTGTTGGGGCAGGCGGGCGCAGCCGTCGGCCATGTCCACGGTCCAGTCGAGGGAGATGAAATCCACGCCGGTGGTGGCCATGCGTTCCAGCACGCCGGCGCTGCCAGAGATGTAAAGGATCAGGGGGGTGTCCGGGTGCCTCGCCTTCACCTGATCCACCACGCGCTTCTGGTAAGGG
>CALFOF010000209.1 GCA_937919075.1 uncultured Cyanobium sp.
GGCTGCAGCCGCAGAATCCGGGCAGTGAGCCGCCGCCTGGGCGAGACGCCCAGGCGCGATCAGCAGACGACGCAGCTCCCGGGTCACGCCGCGCTCAATTGATCCCGGGAGCGAACATCGCCTCGGGCTGATCTTCCACCGGCCAGTCGTCGTTGAGACCGCCGATCACCAGTTCCTCGATCTCCACCACGTCATTGTCGAGCTGCCGCAAGGCATTGATCAAGACGTCGAGCGCAACGCCATCGCTGGTGCCGAGATCGACCCAGCAACGGGCCCACTCCTCCTGGTATTCCAGCTCGCCCATGTTGTGCATCAACGCCGGCAGGGCCCGTTCGGCGTCGTCACCGTCGTAGGTCATCCAGCTGAGATCCACACCCTCCTCATGAACCTGAAGGTTCTCGGCGTTGAAGCCGCCCAGCTTGCCGAGAAAGAACCAGCTCTCGAAGGCTGTATCGATGTAGCCACGCTCCCCCTGCCCAGGCGGAGCGGCAAAGCGCACCCAGATCCAGCAGTTGAAGGGATCCACATCCCGAAAGCGGACGTCCATGGGAGAAGACAGCGTGCTTGCCCCCATCAAACACGCATCCAGCAAGCTGGGGGGAGCGAAACCCGCCATGCTCGAGCTTCGATCTCTGCGCTACCACCCGGCCACCACCCCAGCCGCCCTGCTCGATGGGGTGGAGCTGCGCCTGGAGCCGGGCCGGCCCGCCCTGGTGGCCGGGCAGAGCGGCTCGGGGAAGACCACCCTGCTGGAGCTGATCTGCGGCCTGGCGGATCCCGATGGCGGCTCGATCCTGTGGAAAGGGCAGGCACTCAACGCCAGGCAACGGCGGGGGCTCTGCGGCCTGGTGTTTCAGTTCCCCGAACGCCATTTTCTCGGCCTCACGGTGGGCCAGGAGCTGAAACTGGGTCAGCGGCGGCTGCCATCGGAACGGGTCGAGCAGGTGCTCACCCGGGTGGGACTGCAGGGGCTGTCGCTGCAGCAGCCGCCGGAGCGGCTCAGCGGCGGCCAGCAGCGGCGGCTGGCGCTGGCGGTGCAGTTGCTGCGCGATCCGCCTGTGCTGCTGCTCGATGAACCCACCGCCGGCCTCGATTGGTCGGTACGGGAGGAGGTGCTGCAGCTGCTGCACCAGCTGGCGCGGGACCGGGTACTGCTGGTGGTGACCCACGAACCGGAATTGTTCAAGGGCTGGGTGGAAGAGGGCTGGCAGCTGCAGGGCGGGGCGCTTCAGCGCCTGCCGAGGCTCCGTACGATGCCCTGAGTTGGGGCGGGGCGATGCCCGATCGATTGGTGCGGGCCACAGCCGCCGCTGGCGGTATCCGCATGGTGGCGGCACTCACCACCGTGACCACCCGTTATGCCCGCCGTCGTCACGGCCTCTCGTACCTCACCACCGCCGTGCTGGGCCGGGCGATGACCGCCGGACTGCTGCTGGCCAGTTCAATGAAGGTGGCGCACGGGCGGGTGAACCTGCGCATCCAGTCGGACGGACCGCTGCGCGGCCTGATGGTGGACGCGGGCCGGGACGGCACCGTGCGCGGCTACGTGGGGGCACCGGGTCTGGAGCTCGATCTGGTGGAAACGCCCGAGGGGCTGCACCGCTTCGATTTCCGCAAAGCCACGGGCACCGGCTACCTGCACGTGGTGCGCGACCAGGGCAAGGGGGAGCCGTTCAGCAGCACGGTGGAGCTGGTGAGCGGTGGCATCGGCGATGACGTGGCCTCTTACCTGCTCCACTCCGAGCAGACCCCGTCGGCGTTGTTCGTCGGTGAGCAGATCGACAGCAGCGGCGTGCGCTGCGCTGGTGGGGTGCTGGTGCAGGTGTTGCCCAAGGCGGCTCGGGAGCCGGCGCTGGTGGCCCTGCTGGAGGAACGCTGCCGCGAGATCCAGGGATTCAGCCAGCGCCTCGCCGACTGCAGCAGCGACCTGCAACGCCTGCTGGAAGACATCTTTCCGGACCTTGATCCTCAGCTTCTGGAGGATGCGGAGGCGAGCCAGAACGTCACCTTTCACTGCCCCTGCACCCGCAGCCGCAGCGTCAATGCCTTACGGCTGCTGGGGCGCGACGAGCTCGATGCAATCCTGCGCGAAGACGGCCGCGCCGAACTCACCTGCCACTTCTGCAACGAGGTGTATGGCGTGGAAGCGCCCGAATTGCGGGAATTGATCGAGGAGTTGGCGGCGGTGTGACCGACGCCAAGGATGGCCAGCAGCCCCGGTGGCCATCCTTCGTTCGGCAGGCACCTTCAGGCAAGCAGCAGTGCGCCCAGCAGCAGCAGGATCAGAGCCGGCAGGCTCTGGAGCTGTTCGCCAGCCAGAGGCAGCCCGAGTGGCAGGGCGGGATCAACGAGTTGGGCGAGCACGCCGCCGATCAGCAGGCCAAGGCCCAGCAGCCCGAAGCTCCAACCCACCGCCGCCAGGAAACGGCCATTGCGCCGCTGCAGGTTCACCACCGTGAGCAGGGTGGAGAGGGCCAGCAGCACCGTATCGGAGGAGGGGGGGGAAACCAGCAGCAGCAGCAAGACCACCCCCTGACCGGCCAGGGGCACCCAGCGCTCGCGGCCCTCAGCCAGCACCAGGCGGGGCATCGAGAAGCGCGGCCGCGTGAGCTTGCCGCCGGACAGCTG